>CAYXLY010000187.1:0-8501 GCA_964466005.1 uncultured Spirochaetaceae bacterium
CCGGCCGCGGCGCGACGTAGAGAACCCCGTACGCGACGCCGGAGGGAAGCACGAGTGGCCGACCGGTATGCCCGAGCGACACGCGCGTGATGACGGCCAGGATCGACGTGCCCATGGCTCCGGCCGTGAGCGCATGCAGCCCCGCCGTCGACGGCACGGACGCGCCGAGATCACTCAGCCCCACGAGCAGCAGTCCGCCCCCGAGCCACGCCGAGCCTGCGTGCAGGGACCAGAGCAAGGGATCGCGCCGTACCGGCCCGCTGAGCCAGCCGGAGAGCGCGATCCAGACTCCCAGCCCGGCGAGCCCGGCCAGCATCCCGGTGACGGCTCCGGACCCCGTCGCCAGGCGGACGAGGGCCATGGCGCCGGCGAGACCCGTCACCGCGCGCCCCAGCGCGGGCCGAACGATCACCCGCGCGGTCGAGCCCTCTCGCCTCAACGCATTCCGGGTGAAGACGGGCGTGATCCGACCCGAGATCACGATCAGCAGCACGACGACGGCCTCCACCGCGAAGCGCAGCGCACGGGACGCCAGCCCCTCGGTCCATCCCAACGCCTCGGCATGCATGGCGGTGTTCGCGAGGCCCAACACACCGACGATCCCGACGACGGCGTAGTTGCGGACCTGACCCGAGCCGCGGAGCGTCCGAGCGACGAGGCCGGCGACCACGGGCAGGAACGCGACGTCGACGAGTGCCAGGAGAGGCGTCGGCACGTGATCCGCGGCCAGGAAGCCGATGCGTCCGAGCGCCCAGAGCCCGAAGAGGGCCGCGAGCGGTCGCCCCACCACGGCTGGCCCTCCGCTCCAGACCGGGGACGCCGTCAGCAGGAAGCCGGCGATCGCCGCCGCCCCGAAGCCGAAGATCATCTCGTGACCATGCCACGAGGTCGGAGCGAGCCAGCTCGGCGGGGGCCACCCACCCAGCCAGATCGACGTCCAGAGCGGGATCATCAGCGCGCCATGCAGAGCCAGCCCCAGGAAGAAGGGACGAAAGGCACGGCCCCAGAGTCCGCGCGGCGCCCCGGGAGGGGTCGCTCCGGACTCCCGGGCGGGCTCCGGACCGGAGCCGCTCAAGCTTCGGCTCCGCGCTCGGGAGGACCGGAACGCGCGCGAGCGACGAGCGCCATCGGACTCGTTGCGGATCTCACGGGGCGGGCGACTCTTCGGTCTGCCCCTTCGGCCGGCCCTCTCGGCCTGCAGAAAGGCTCTTCATGTCCCGCGCCTTCGACGATCTCCTCTCCTGCTTCGACCCCGCGATGACGATCGTGACCACCGTCTCGGGACCCGGGAGGGTCGAGAGGGTCGAGAGAGCCGAGCGAGCCGGCTGTCTGGTCGGCTTCCAGACCCAGTCGAGCCTCGATCCTCCACGATTCGTCGTCTGTCTCTCGAAGGCCAATCACACCTTCCGGGTCGGACTCCGCGCGGAGCACTTCGCGGTTCATTTCCTCACGGACGTGGATCTCGACATGGCGGAGCTCTTCGGCACTCGCAGCGGGGACCGGGTGGACAAGTTCTCGGACTGCGCATGGAGCGAAGCGATCGGCGGCACTCCGCTCCTCGACCGACTTCCCAACCGATTCGTCGGGCGGAGGGTCGCGCTGCTCGACGCCGGCGGAGACCACGTCAGCCTGATCCTCGAGCCGCTCCGCTCGGATCATGCGGGCCCCTTCCAGCCACTGAGGCTGTCCCGCGTCCGCCATCTCAGACCGGGTCACGAGAGCGACGAACGCCCCCTCCCGCCGACCGAGCGGAGCCTTGGAGGCGAAGCCGGACCCGGCGGGCGGGGCTCGAATCTCAGCCCGTCTTCATCTCGAAGAAGCAGAGCTTGTTGCCGTCGAGATCCCGGACGTAGGCGCCCGTGAACATTCCGGGGATCCGCTCCCCCGGCTCTCCTTCGTCGGTTCCGCCGAGCTCGAGCGCCTTCTTGTGGAGCGCCTTGATCTGCTCGAGGCCCTCGGCCCTGATGGCGACCATGTTTCCGTTGCCACAGTCCTGGGCCTTCTCGTCGTAGGGCGTGCAGACGGCGAGCATCGGGCCATCCAATCCGGTCCCGTAGAACTTGATCCGATCCATGCCGAAGAGCTGCTTCGCACCCACCTCGGCGAGCAGTGCATCATAGAAGGCGCAGGCCTTGTCCAGATCCGAAGTTCCGATCGTCACGTAGCCGATCATGTCCGTCCTCCTCGAGTGGTTGGAGCTGGCGGATCCAGGCTCGATCAGTCGGGAGGCGACCTCGAGAGGGCCGCTCCCCGAAGCCGGACCCCTCGACGATCCGCGATCCCAGCCTGCTCATCATCGCACGTCGACCCGACGCCGTCAGCCTCCCGGGTCGCGTCGGCCTCTCGTGGAGATTCCGCTTCCGAACGGATGCGCGTCCAAGCCCGGGCGACGCGGCCCGCGACCGGACTGAAGGTCCGCTCGCGGGCCCGGCATGTCGCGTCCGAGTCGCTACGATCGAACGGGTCTTCTGCGCGTCGTCGTCCGGAGCGGATCCCCGACGGTCGGCCGGCTGCTCGCCTCCGCGCGGGTCGAGGGAACGATCATGCCGACTCGCGGAAGCTCGTCACCGCCCTCCTCTCCGTCCGCCGGGTCCGGACTCTCGGCGACCTCGACGGGAGACGCGCTCGGCCCGGCTCGGCCCGATTCCGGCTCAGCGGCCCCCGTCCTCGTCTCCGACGCCTATCGGCGTTATGCCCTCGGCCTGCTGCTCGTCGTCTACATCTTCAACTTCATCGATCGCCAGATCCTGACGATCCTGGCCGAGGCGATCCGGGTCGACCTCGGCCTTTCGGACTCGGCGCTCGGCTTCCTCGGCGGAGTGGCCTTCGCCGTCTTCTATACCTTCGCGGGCATCCCGATCGCACGCTGGGCGGATCGCGGCGTGCGGCGATCGATCATCGCGATGGGCATCCTCGTCTGGAGCCTGATGACGGCCGCGAGCGGACTCTCGCGGAGCTTCGCCCAGCTGGCGCTGGCGCGAGTGGGCGTCGGGCTCGGCGAGGCCGCCTGCTCGCCCCCGGCGCACTCGCTGCTCTCCGACTACTTCCCCCCCGAACGTCGAGGCACGGCCTTCGCCATCTACTCGCTGGGCATCCCCTTCGGCAGCGCGATCGGAATCTTCGCAGGCGGGTGGATCAAGGAGGCCTTCGACTGGCGAACGGCCTTCTTCGTCGTGGGCATTCCCGGTGTCCTGCTGGCGCTCGTGGTCCGCCTGACCCTGCGCGAGCCGCCGCGCGGATACTCCGAGCGGATCGAAGGAGCGCCGCTGCCGCCGCCGGTGGAGGCGGAATCCCTGAAGAGCGTCCTGCGCTTCATCCGCGGACTGGGATCCTTTCGTCACATGTCCCTGGCGGCCGCGCTGCACGCATTCTACGGCTACGGATCTTCCTTCTTCCTGCCCGTCTTCATGATCCGTGTCCACGGCTTCGGCGAGGGAGAGCTCAGCAGCCACCTCGCCTTCATCGTGCTGATCGGGTCCGGCGCCGGCACCTTCCTCGGCGGCTGGCTCGGCGACCGTCTGGCCCGCCGGGATCAGCGTTGGTACATGTGGCTCCCGGGGATCTCGACCGCCCTGGGCATTCCCTTCGCCGCCGCGGTCTATCTCTGGCCCGACCGCTATGTCGCGCTCTACCTCGCGGTGCCCGCGCTCCTGCTGGGAGCCATGTACCTGGGCCCCACCTTCGCGATGGCCCAGAGCCTCGCCAAGCCCCACATGCGAGCGCTCGTATCGGCCTTCCTGCTCTTCGTGATCAACCTGATCGGGCTCGGCCTGGGTCCGCAATTCGTCGGCCTGCTGAGCGATGCCCTGCGCCCGAGCCTCGGCGTCGAGTCGGTTCGCTATGCGCTCCTCTCGGTGGTCGTCGTCGGCGCCGGCTGGTCGACGATCGAGTATCTCCTCGCGGCGCGAACCCTGCGAGCAGATCTGGAGCGGAAGAACTCGGTCTGAGCTCGCCTCCGAGGCGGCGCTCGACCGACTCCGAAAGCGTCAGGAGACGCGGGGCGCGGGCAGGACGACGCGAAACTCCGCACCGCGGCCGGGAGCCGAGACGACCTCGAGACGCCCCCCGTGGCGCCGGATGATCTCATGGGAGATCGAGAGCCCCAGGCCGGTGCCCTCGCCGACCGGCTTGGTCGTGAAGAAGGGATCGAAGATCCGGTCGATCACCTCGGAGTCGATGCCGTGACCATCGTCGGCGATGGAGATCACGACCTCCTCGCCATGGGGCCACGCGCCGATCCGGATCGTCCCCCCGTCCTCGATGGCATGGGCCGCGTTGATCAACAGGTTCAAGAGGACCTGCTCGAGCTCGCGCCGCACTCCCTCGACGGTCGCTTCGGCCTTCGGGACCCGCAGGACCCGCGCGCGCGACCGCAGCTGGGGCGAGGCCATCCGCAGCACGCGATCGATGGACTCGTCGAGATCGAGCCTCTCCGCCGAGCCGCTGCCCGCGTGCGAGAAGGCCCGGACGTCGCGCACGATCGAGGCGGTCCGCTCGACGCCCTCGAGCGACTCTTCGATGACGTCGAGCCCCTCTTCGAGGATCTCCGACACCCCGACCTTCTCATCGCGCTCTCCCGACCACGCCCGACAGATCATGAGCCACTGGTCTCGAAGGGTGCACAGGTTGGCCTTCACGTAGGCGATCGGGTTGTTGATCTCATGGGCGAGCCCCGCGGCGAGCTCACCCACTGCTGCGAGTCGCGCCGAGGTGAGCAGGCGAACCCGCAGCGCCACCACCTCGGCGAGGTCGCGGACGACGAGGACGTGGCCGAGCTGCGCGCCTCGCTTGTCACGAAGCAACGCCGTCGAGACGGACACGGGGACCCTCTCGGTGCGCCCCTCCTCCTCACGACGCAAGAGCTCGAACTCGCCTTCGCGAATCTCCAGGGTCCGCGAGAGATCGAGGTTCGGCAGGAAATCGGACACGCCGCACTCCGTGGGCGGCGCGCTGCCCGGTCCGAGCAGCGCAGCCAGGCCGGGATTCGAGATCCGCACCCGCCCGTTCGGTGCGATCAGCGCGACCCCTTCCGGGATCGAATCGAAGATCACGCCGGCGAGGGAGCCGGGAGCGATCGCCGACCAGCCGAAGCGATGAAAGCTCGCCGTGATCACCGCACCCAGCACCGCGAACGACGCGACTCCGAAGCGCGGAACCTGGACACCGAGGAGAGGCAGCAGGCCGTCGGTGATCGATCCGATGCAGAGGGGCGTGATGACGGCGGCCAGCACCCAGAAGCTCTGCCCCTGCTCGGCGGGCACGCTCGCCCGCCAGAGTCGTCGAAGTGCGGTCACGATGCCCACGGTCGAGGCGATCATCGTCAGCGCATACCACGGCGCGTAGAGGAAGCCGAAGCGATAGGCCCATCCCCAGGGCACGGGCGTCATTCCGACGTGGATCCAGCTCGTGGTCCATTCGACGACGAGAGCCGCGATCGCGACCGCCCACGCGGCACGCCGGAGTCCGCGGGTGCGCTCCGGTCCGCCGGAGCTCTCCACGAGAAAGAGCTCGAGGCAGATCGGCCCGATGAAGAGCCAGCCCGGAGCCGAGAGACGCAGGAGCCAGAGAGCCGTATCGGCATCCGGCGCCACGGTCCAGAAGGCCTCACAGAGGCCCCACCAGCCCGCCCCGAGCAGGAGCAGGCCGGAATGACGGCGGCTGCCCGTACCCGGTCCTCGCTGCAGAAGGACGACGGCAAAGACGAGACAGGCCAGTCCCGAGACGAGGGGTACGACGAGCCAGGGATTCAAGACGAAAGGTCTCCCACGGTGGCGTTCGATCGACCCCAGCCGGCTCGTCGATCGGGGCCAGGCCCGCTCGCGACGGTGCGGACACACGAGCGGCGCGCCTGCTGCATCGGAGGCCGACGCGGCATCCTTGAGCAAGGCCGTGGATCCGCGTCAGGTCGGCACCACCAGGATGCACCAGGATCGATCTCAGCCGTCCGCTGGACCGCGAGTCACGAATCAGGGAGGTCTCGGAGTAGAGGCTTAAGAACGCTAGGCCATCGGAGCCTTCGGGAGAGCGGAGGCGGGATCCTCCGGCGGAGCCAGCTCGACCCGCTCGTGCTTCAGCTCCTCGAGCCGGCTCACCCCCATCAGGGCCATCGCCGTCGCGATCTCCCGCTGGAAGATCTCGAGCAGATCGACGACTCCCTGCTCTCCCCGTCCGGCCATCGCCCAGACCCAGGGTCTTCCGATCAGCACGGCATGCGCTCCCAGGGCCATCGCCTTCATCACGTCGATCCCGCTGCGAACACCGCCATCGAGATAGACCTCCACCCGGTGGCCGATCGCGTCCGCGATCTCGGGCAGCTTCAGGATGCTCGCTGCGATCCCATCGAGCTGTCTCCCGCCATGATTCGAGACGACCACGCCATCCGCCCCGACGTCGACGGCGGCCCGGGCATCATCGGCCTCCATCACGCCCTTGATCAGGATCTTCCCTTCCCACTGTCCCCGGAGCCACTCGATGTCCCGCCAGGTCACGGTGGGGTCGAACTGCGAGTCCACGAAGGCCTTGTAGAGATCGATGTCGTCGCCCGCTCCGACCTTCTCACGGAGATTCCCGAAGCCGTGCGGTCTCCCGCGGAGGCCGACGTCGTAGAGCCAGAACGGGCTCGTCGCCAGCTGCAGGATCCGGGACAGCCTCGCGACGCGTCCACCGCCGAGCATGCCGTTCCGGAAGTCGCGCAGGCGCATGCCGGGCACGGGCAGGTCGACGGTGAAGACCAGCGTGCTGCAGCCTGCGTCGGCGGCACGATCGAGCAGCCTCTTCACGAACTCGCGATCCCGCAGCATGTAGAGCTGAAACCAGAAGGGCTCGCCCGTCGCGGCCCGGATCTCCTCGACCGGGCAGATCCCGACCGTCGAGGCCGCGAAGGGCACGCCCGCCCGGATCGCCGCCCGTGCTCCCTGGACCTCGCCCCTTCGCCCCATCATTCCCGCCATGCCGATCGGAGCGAGGGCGAGGGGCATGCTTGCGGGCTGGCCCATCAGACGGGTCGAGGTGTCGACGGCGGAGACGTCACGGAGCACGCGCTGCCTCAGCGTGACGCGATCGAAGCCGGCCTGATTGGCCGCCATCGTCTTCTCGTCGTTCGCGCCACCGTCGATGTAGTCGAAGAGGAAGCGGGGCAGCCGCCACCTCGCGCGGCGACGATGGTCCGCCACGCTCACGGGAAGCAGGTCGTAGAGGCTCATCTCGTCATCCTCGGGGAGGTCCCTCCAGGCCCCGCGGTCCGGGCCTCGCGTTCCGGGCCTTGGCGCTCCAGGCTCCTGCGGCCCGGGCCCGTGCGGCCGGGCACCCGCTGGCCCGCGTCGGCTCAGCTTAGCAGCCGTCGAAGGCTGCCGGCGCCCTGCTCGAGAGCTGCCTCGAAGACGCCGGCCGGCCGCCGCCTGCAAACGCGGCTGGCCTTCCATCGGGCCGCGGGGCATCATCCGGTCGTTCCCTCCCCGAAGCCCGCCCAGGAGAAGCCGAATGACCCGACCGTCCGTCCTCATCGTGTTGATCTCGTCCCTCTTGCTCTTCACAGCCGGATGTACGCGATACCCCGGCGGTGTCGCCCCCTCCAACATCCCCCTGTCCCAGGACGGCTACACGCCGCTCGGCCGGGTGAAGGCCAGTGACTGCAAGGTGAACCTCCTCGGCATCCTGCCGGTCTCCGGCGGCAACCACGTCTCCGATGCGATGCGCAAGGCGCTGGGCGAGATGGGCGGGGCACAGGCGCTCGTCGACATCTCGATCGATCGCTCGACCAAGTACTTCATCCTCTGGACGCAGGTCTGCACCGAGGTGCGGGCCACGGCGGTCAGCCTTCGGTAGCCACGGGACCTCGGCTCGCGGTCTCGGTCCCGCTCCCACTCGATCGACGCGGCGGGTGGGAACGGGTGCGGGGCCGGTGCGGAGTCGGAGCCGGGGATCCACTCTCAAGCTTCGAGAGCCACGACCGATTCGAAGGAGCACATCCACCCGAGGCGGTCGACTTGGCATTCATGGGGCTCGGCAAGAAGCTCGGCAAGAAGAAGGGCGAGGAGGGCTACGGCCAGGGTCAGGCCGCGATCCGGGAAGGGGACGACGTCCTCCTCGACGAGGAGAGGATGGTCGAGCATCTGCTCGCCTGCATCGAATCGCCCGACTACCGCCCCCCGACGCTTCCGGCGGTCGCCGTCGAGCTGATGCAGCTCTCGCAGCGAGCCGACGTGGAGATCGACGACGTCGTCGCGCTCCTCGAGCGCGACGGGATGATCGCGGGGCGTGTACTCAAGCGGGTCGGGTCGGCGGCCCTGGCCGGCGCCGTGCCCATCACCTCGCTGCGCGAGGCCACCATGCGCCTGGGGCTGCTCACCATCCGCGATCTCGTGATGGAGATCGCCATGCACATGCGCGTCTTCAAGTCCGAGGACTACGGCGACACGATGGAGCTCCTGCGGCGGCATGCGTCGACGACGGCGCAGCTCTCCCAGATCGTCTGTCGGTATACCCCGATCGACGGCGGGCTG
>CAYXLY010000188.1:0-8473 GCA_964466005.1 uncultured Spirochaetaceae bacterium
AGCCCGGCAAGCCGGGCGCGCCAGTCCGGCGGCATGAAGTCCCAGGCGGACTTGTCCGAGGGCTGGGGCATGCCCGGCGTGTCGGGCGAGCTGAAGGCCCGCGGACCGCCGAGATCCGGCGGATTCGCGAAGCTTCCCGGCGTCGTGCCCTGCCGCGTGGACGAGGGGTTGTTTCCGGGATTCGGGAGGGAGAAAGCGGAAGCGAGATCGAGTGTCATGTCGTGGGCCTTCCCTACGCACGCCGTTCGGGCCGGGCGGTCGGGGCGAGCCCTTGCGCGCGGAGAACGGACGAGATCAGGTTCGAAGGGTCTGCTCTCAGGTCGATGCCGGCGCCGCAGGGGATCGACCCGCGATCCCCGTCACGCCGAGCTGCCGACCACCCCCAGGCGATCTTCAAGCAGGCATTGTCGGGTGGAGCGTATCATGCCCGTCGGTCGACTCAATCCGAGCGACCCGGTCGGGAGGCCACGCTCCCGCCTCCCACCCCCCGGCCGCCGCGCTACCCTGCGCCCATGCAGCGACATCTCCCCGGTCCGTCGACGAGTCGGCGCTCGACGCGTCCGTCGATCATGGCCCCGCTTCTCGCCAGCCTCGTCGTGATGGGGGCCTGCGACCGCAACATCGAGCCCTATCGGCCGGGCGAGGAGGCGCGTCCGCCGGATCTCGGACGGATCTTTCCGGGCCCGCCGGGCGGCATCGGCGAGGCCGGGAACGCGGGAGAGCCGGAAGGTCGAACGGCGCGCGCCGCGATGCCGCCGACCCGGGCCGAGGCGGGGCGGACCGGGGCGCCGCAGTCCGAGGCGGGCGCTGCGGGCGCACCCGCGGTCTCGCAGGGCGCGGGGCCGATCCAGGGACGGATCGAGATCGATCCCGAGCTGGCGAGCGGGCTTCCCGACGGTGGCGTGCTCTTCGTCATCGCACGACCCCAGGGCGCGCGGGGCGGGCCCCCGTTGGCCGTCCTGCGGATCCCCGCTCCGCGCTTTCCGCTCGACTTCAGCATCGGGCCGGAGAACGTGATGATCCCGAGCATGCGCTTCGCCGGACCGATCGCGCTCTCGGCCCGGCTCGACGCCGACGGCAACGCGATGACGCGCGGGCCGGAGGACGTCTCGAGCCCGGTCGAGGCGCCGCTGAGCCCGGGAGAGACCGGCATCCGTCTCCTCCTCTCCGAGCAGGGCTGAGCCCGTCCAGAATCGGCCGGCTCCGCGCTCGAGGGGTCGGCGCTGGGAGACTCCGCTCATGAGTCGAAGCCATCCCCGACCGTGGCGCGTGCTGGCGGAGGATCATCTCCAGCACTGCAAGGTCTTCGACGTCTCTCGCGTGACCATGGCCTCGCCCGAGACCGGGAGCGCCCATCCCTTCTATCGGATCGACTCGCCGGCCTGGGTGAACGTCGTCGCGCTCACGCCGGGGGACGATCTCGTGATGGTGCGACAGTTCCGACAGGGCGCGCGGGCGGTGACCCTCGAGATTCCGGGGGGCATGGTCGATCCAGGCGAGTCGCCGGAGGAGGCGGGCGCCCGCGAGCTGCTCGAGGAGACGGGCTACCGGGCCGACCGCCTCGAGAGCCTGGGCTCGATCAATCCGAACCCGGCGCTCTTCGCCAATCGCTGCCACATGCAGGTCGCGCTGGGCTGCGAGCCGGTCGCCGAGATCCGGAACGGCCCGACCGAGGAGACCGTCGTCGAGCTGCTGCCCCTGCGCGAGCTCGGCCAGGCGGTGCGCGCCGGCGCCATCGACCACGCGCTGGTGGTGGCGGCGCTCTACTCCTTCGAGCTCTGGCGCGCCGAGCGCGACTGAAGATCCATCCGGCCGACCACGATGTCCACGAGCCGCGGATCCCGGCCGAGGGGCTCGGTCGTCTCTATGGGGACCCGGGGATGGCGGGACCGGGCCTCGGCGATCAGCGACGGAATCGACTCGCGGACGTGGTAGCCGGCGCCCAGGAAGTGGAGGTGCACGAGGATCTCCCGCGCCCCGCGCTCGACGAGCAGCTCGATCCCGGTCCCGAAATCCGGCTCGGCGAGCTCCATGTGGGCATGCTGGACCAGCCAGCCCGGCCGCTCCTTCGCCACCGATCGGGCCAGCTCTTCGAGATGGAGGTTGGCGTGGGCGGCGCGCGTGCCATGGTCGACGATCAGCAGGGCGGGCCACCCGGCGGAGCGCTCGGACATCGGACGCGACTCCTACCAGTAGCTCGCGCGGACGGTGAGGTCGGCGCGGGGCACGACCCGGCAGGCCAGGCGCAGGCTCGGGTCGATGCGGTTGCGTTCCTTGATGCGCTGCTCCCGCTCGCTGGGCGGCTCGATCGTCTCGGCGCCCGCGACGATCTGGAGACCGCAGCGGGCGCACGCGCCGTTCTGGCCGCAGGCGCTCGCCACCGGCAGCCCGGCGCGTCGGGTCGCCTCGAGAAGCGTCGTCTCACCGGCCTCGATCCGGATCCGCCGAGCGGAGGGCAGGAACTCGATCTCGCATCGCATGATGGGCGGAGCATAGACGAGCCGGAGAGGCCTGACTCGTTCCTCAGGGGGTCGGCCCGGTCCTCATCGCGGTGGGTCGGTCCAATCCGGATCCACTCCTGCGTCTCGGTCCCTGCGCGCGTCGCGCCGGCGTCGCGCGCGTCTCGGCGGGGGCCATGGATCGAGGTCGCGCGAGCAGGCGGGGCCGGGGGGCTGGGTTAAGTTATGACGCATGGCCACCGCGGCGCTCCTCGTCATCGGCAACGAAATCCTCTCGGGCAAGGTCCAGGATACGAACTCCCCCTTCCTCGCCGTGGAGCTGCGCAAGCTCGGCGTCGATCTCGAGCGCATCCTGACCATCCCCGACTCGATCGAGACGATCGCGGCGGAGGCCCAGTCGATGTCGAGGACCTTCGACTACGTGTTCACCTCCGGAGGCATCGGACCGACCCACGACGACCTGACGATGGACGGGATCGCGATGGCCTTCGACCGGCCGATCGTGCTGAACCAGAGCATGGTCGATCGCATGACCCGCCAATCCAGCAAGCCCGTGAACGAGGCCATGCGCAAGATGGCGATGATTCCGGAGGGCGCCGAGGTGCTGGACGTCGGCGGGCTCTGGTTCCCGGTCGTCGTCGTCGAGAACGTCTACGTCTTTCCGGGCATCCCGGAGCTCTTCGAGAAGAAGTTCCACTCCATCCGGGCCCGCTTCAGCGGGATCCCCTTCCAGCTCCGCAAGATCTACGTCCGCGAGAACGAGAGCGAGATCGCGGACATCTTGAACGCGCTCCTGAAGCAGTTCCCCGAGCTGATGCTGGGCTCCTATCCCCGGATCAACGAGGCGCACTATCGCGTGCTCCTGACCCTCGAGTCGCGGGACGCCGACTATCTCGAGCGCGCGACCCGGACGCTGCGGGAGCAGCTGCCCATCGACTCGATCCACAAGGTCGAGTAGCGGGCCCCGCCGGCCCGGATGCTCATGGACGAGGTCGGTCTGCTCCGGATGCTCGCCTTCGTGCATCCGACCTGGATGGTGGCCACGCTCGCGCTCGCCGTCTGGACCGCGCGGCTCGGTCTCGAGATCCGTCGGCGACGCGCCGGCCGGCAGGCCGTGGGGTCCGAGCTCCGACGGCGTCATCTGCGTCTCGGCAGGCTGACGCTATACGGTGTCGCACTGGGCTTCGGGCTGGGGCCGGTCTCGATGTTCCTCTTTCGCGACCGCGCCGTCTTCGAGAGCTTTCACGGCATCCTGGGCCTCATCGTCCTGGGGCTCTTCGCCTGGACGGGCTGGAGCGGCCGCGCGCTTCGTCGGGGAGACGAGCAGGCGCGGGACGTCCACCGCCTCGCGGCCGCCGCCTCGATCGGAGCGGCGATGCTGTCGGCGGTCGCGGGCTTCACCCTGCTTCCCTGAGCTCCGTCCGGGCCGGGGGCTGCACGGAATCCGGGATCCGTTTCTCGTGAGAAGTCCGACTCGGGGCTCCAGCCTCGTCCCGGTCGCGCCGACATCCACGGCGACGGCAGCGCGGACGGACGCACGGCGAGGAGGGGGCCATGGCGGAATCGAGCAAAGACCTGATGGAGTGGGTCCTGCAGACCATCGAGCAGGACGCGGGCGATCTCCCCGTCTTTCCCGCGATCGCGATGCGTATCGTGGATCTCCTGGAGAGTCCGCAGGTCGCCCTCGACGAGGCGGCCTCGGCGGTCTCGCAGGACCAGGTGATCGCTTCGCAGATCCTTCGCACCGCGAACTCGGCGCTCTACCTGGGCGCGGCGCCGGCGACGACCGTCTCTTCGGCGATCATGCGCCTCGGCCTGCGTGAGGCGAGCCAGATCGCGATGACCGCGGCCTGTCGCTCGCTCTTCGACGTGGAGGATCGCGCGGAGCTCGAGATCCATCCCCGGATCTGGACCGCGATCTGGCATCAGTCGCTCGTCTGCGCCTATGGGGGGCGATCGATCTCCCGGGAGCTCGGGGTCGGCGAGCCCGAGCAGGTCTTCCTCGGGGCGCTCATGCGTCACGTGGGTCGGCTGCTGATCCTGAAGGTCGTCGCGCGCGGGCTCGTCCGGGGCCGACTTCGGGAGATGCCCTCGGAGGAGATCCTCGAAGAGGGGATGGAGCGGCTCCAGATTCCGATCGGAGTCGACTATCTCCGCCGCAACAATCTCCCCCGGGTCTTCGTCGCGGCCGCCGCCGACGGGCTCGATCCCGAGCTGGCCAGGGCGCTCGAGGGCGACGGGCTCGAGGTCCTCCGCCTGACGGACGGGCTGGCGGACGTGATCGGAATCGCGCCCTTCGCCACGGGATGCCTCGGCGCGGCGGGCGCGCGGAGCGCCCTCGCCCTGGGCCTCGACGAGCAGCGACTCGAGCTCTTCATGCTCCAGCTCCAGGCGCTCTCCGAGCAGGTCCGCGAGCTGCTCTGAGCGGGGCTCGACGGGGCCCGCCCGAGAGCCGGCGCGAGGCCAGCCTAACGATCGGGCAGCACCTCCACCGCGCGCTGCCGCAGCCAATGATCGGCCAGCGTGAGACAGACCATCGCCTCCACCATGGGCACCGCGCGCGGCAGCACGCAGGGGTCGTGCCGTCCGCCGGCCTCGAGCGTGACGCTCTCGCCCGCCCGATTGACGGTCTGCTGCGCCAGACGGACGGTCGCCACCGGCTTGAAGCCGACTCGCAGCAGGATCGACTCCCCGTTGCTGATGCCGCCCTGGACCCCGCCCGAGCGATTGGAGGCCGTGCGCGTCCGGCCCTCGGCGTCGGTGTAGAAGGGGTCGTTGTGCGCGCTCCCGGTGAGGGTCGTGCCCTCGATGCCCGAGCCGATCTCGAAGGCCTTGGCTGCCGGGAGCGACATCAGCGCGCGGGCCAGATCCGCCTCGAGCTTGTCGAAGACCGGCTCTCCGAGGCCGGCGGGAACCCGACGGGCGACGCACTCGACGATTCCCCCGACCGAGTCTCCCCGACGACGCATCTCGTCGATCCGCTCGTACATGCGCTCGGCGGCGTCCGGGTCGGGGCAGCGCACGTCGTTCGCGTCGATCTCGTCCAGGGAGACGGTCTCGGCGTCGACCTTGGAGTCGATGTCCTGGACGCGGCGGACCCAGGCGAGGACCTCCACGCCCGCGACCTCGCGCAGCAGCTTGCGGGCGATCGCGCCGGCGGCGACCCGGCCGATCGTCTCTCTCGCGCTCGCCCGGCCCCCGCCCTGCCAGTTCCGGATTCCGTATTTGGCCTCGGTCGTGTAGTCCGCATGCGAGGGGCGGTAGAGATCGCGCATGTCCGAGTAGGCGCTCGGGCGGGCGTCCTGGTTGCGGACCAGGAGGGCGATGGGAGAGCCGAGCGTGCGGCCTTCGAAGACGCCCGACAGGATCTCGGCGCGATCGGCTTCCTGACGCGGGGTCGTCAGCCGACTCTGTCCGGGGCGACGTCGATCGAGGTCGCGCTGGATCTCCTCGGGTCCGAGCTCGAGACGCGGCGGACAGCCCTCGACGACGACCCCGACGCCGCCGCCATGGGATTCACCGAAGGTCGAGATCCGGAAGAGAGTGCCGAAGACGCTGCCCATGGCGCGGAGAGGCTCCTGTCCGAGGCCGCCGTCCCTCGGACGGGTCGAGGTCGGGTCGCTCGGGTCGGGTACGGCGCCTGAGGGTATCGCTTGTCGCCCGCCCGCGCCGAGCAGGGATGGGCCTGGGGAGAAGTCCGGATCCGTCCTGGGTCCATCCTCGGGGCTCCGGATGGAGGGCTCCTCCGATTCCCGTTCCAGTCAGGGTGCAATTCTCCGGCAGCACTCAAGCCGCCTCGCGGAGGCGACGAGAGGTTCAGGGAGGGACGGCTCGGCGAAAGAGGGACGGGGGGTAGGGCATGATGCGGAGCAGCGAGATCGAGGGGACTCCCGGGCTGGAGCATCGGCGGATCCTGGCGCTCCGCCCGGGGCAGGCGCCGGATGGCGACCGGGCGCGACCCCGGGATTCCTTCGACGACCGACTCGCCCGGCTCGCCCAGCGACTGCTCGCCTGCCCGACCGATCCTCGGGAGGCCGCGATTCACGCCGCTCTCGAGACCCTGGGGCTCGGCCTCGACGCCGATCGGGTCGTCTTCCTGGGGGCCGCCGGCGAAGGCCGCGACCTCTTCGAGCAACGCCTCGCCTGGGAGCGATCGGGCGGCAAGGGACGATTGCGGGACGCGCTCGCGCTGCGGATCCCGACCGGCGTCGGGCAACGGCTCCGCAACGGCGAGCCCACATGGATGCCGGCCCGACATGCGCTCACCCCGGTCGGGGGCTGGCGGACATCGTCGCCATCGCCATCGCCATCGCCCTTGCGGTCCCCGTCATCGCCGTCGTCCCCGCGGAGGGGTCGGGGTCGGCCGGCGGGTGCCGTCTGGCTCGTCCCCTGTGTCGGTCCGACCGGGCTGCTCGGCCTCCTGGCCGTCGAGGTGGGCATCGCGCCGGCGCATCGGGTGCGCATGCGTCTGGGTCGCACCGGCCTCGTCGGCAGCCTCCTGGCCTCCTTCCTCGAGCGATGCCGGCTCGCCGACGAGCTCGAGAGTCGTCGCGACCGGAATCTCCGCGACGAGCGCCTGGAGACGTTGGGCCGTGTGGCGAGCTCCGTCGCCCACGATCTCAACAACGTGCTGACCGCGATCATCGGCTACGGCGAGCTGCTCGAGATGGAGCTTCTCGACGGAGCTCCTGCCCGCTCGGAGCTGGCCGAGATCCAGGGGGCCGCGAGCCGAGCGACGGAGCTGGTCGACCAGGTCCTCCGCTTCGGGCGTCGACCCCCGAACGGTCCGAAGAGGATCGATCTGGCCGAGACGGTGCGGGCGCTCTCGCCGACGATCGAGCGGGTCCTGGGCGATCGCGTGTCGCTCTCCCTCGACCTGGAGGAATCCCTGCCGGAGATCCGGATCGATCCGATCCGACTGGAGCAGGTCCTCCTCAATCTGGCGTCGAATGCGCGTGACGCCGTCGCGCGGAGCGAACGCCGTCGCGGCCGGTTCGCGCTGCGCTCCCGAGTGGTCGCGATCGGGACCGACGGGCGCGACCCCGAGCGCTCGGACGCATCGATCCGCTCGGCTCCCCGACTCGAGCAGGGCGCGTATCTCCGTCTGAGCGCCCGGGACGATGGCTGTGGAATCGATCCCTCGACCCGGGCCCGGATCTTCGAGCCCTTCTTCACGACGAAGTCCGACGACGAAGGCACCGGTCTCGGTCTGGCGACGGCCGCCGAGGTGATGCGCGAAGCGGGAGGGGTGATCTCCGTCGAGAGCGCGCCCGGAGAGGGCAGCGGCTTCGACCTCTATCTTCCGCTCGAGCGTCCGCTCGGGCTCGCGCTCGAAGCCCCGGTCGCCTCGCTCGAGTCAGCCCCGCACCCGCACCCGCGTCCGTCGATCTCCGGAATCGCGACGCCCGGCGACCCCTGACCCCGGACCCGCGACCGCCACGCGCGATCCCTCGTGGATCGGTTACGTTCCCGGAGCGATCCGCCCGAGGAGTTCCGATGCGCGAGTGGCTCTATGACGTCTTCCGCGAGCGTCCCTGGTGGATGAGCGCGGCGATGGTCTTCAGCGCCTACATGGCCTTCGTCTACGTGCCCTGGGACCTCTTCCTGAAGCCGGTGGCCGAGGACGAGGAGGTCTGGTTCGGCATCGTCTTCCACGGCGTCTGGGCGAAGGTGCTCGCGATCCCCCACTGGTTCGTCTATGCGGCCGCCGTCTACGGATTCCGCCGACGCCGCCCCTGGATGGCGTTCTGGGCGCCCGCCTACGTGGCGCAGGTGGCCTTTGGGATGTTCCTCTGGACGGCGCTGGAGCAGGGAGGCTTCACGGGGGTCGTGCTCGGGCTGATCCCGGCCGCTCCCTTCGTGGCCCTCACGATCGCCTTCTGGAACGCGAGGGACCACTTCGCCCCGAAGAGCCTTCAGCTGGTGGAGCGTTATGGCGGCTGGGCCCTGGTCACCGGTGTTTCGTCGGGGATCGGCGCCGCGCTCGCCCGCAAGATCGCGGCCGAAGGCATGGA
>CAYXLY010000189.1:0-8418 GCA_964466005.1 uncultured Spirochaetaceae bacterium
GATCGCCTCTCAGCTCGGTTGCTGACGCAGATGCGCGAGGGTGCGGAGCACCCGATGGCTGGGCTCCCGCGCCTCCTCGCGAACCGAGATCGCGAGCAGGACGGGCGCACCGGGAAGCTCGACCGAGAGATGCTCGAGCAGGCGCAGGGCGCCTCCGTCGACCCACTGGAGGTCCTCGAGGACCAGCATCAGGGGGCGGATCCGGGCACAGACGAGGAGCATGCGGCGCGCCGCATCGAAGAAACGGAATCGTTGCTGTGCGTCGGAGAGATCCGGCAGCGCCCCGGACGCGACGTCATCGAGGTCGTGCGCCGCATCCGGAGCGAACTCCCGAAGCACCGGGGTCAGCGCGGAGAGGTTCCCCGCACGCGCGTACGCGCGCACCTCGTCGCGCAGCTCGGGCGCCTCGACGAGGCTCCGCAGGACCTGGATCCAGGGCCAGAACGCCGGAAAGCCATCGCCGTCACAGCCGCGTCCGACGCAGACCTGGAAGCCTCGCTCCGCAGCCCGGCGCCCCAACACGGCGAGCAGATGGGTCTTGCCGATGCCCGCCCGCCCGCGCACGAGAACGAGGCCCGACCCGCCCTGCCGCACCCGACCGAGCGCCCGCTCGAGTCGGCCGAGGGCATCCTCTCGGCCGACGAAGCCGCCGAGCCGGTCGGCCGTCCGGCGCTCCGCTCGAGCGGCGGTCGACCGACCGGACGCCGCACGAAGCGCGCCTCGGGCAGCGCTCTCCTCGGCGCCCGGCGCGGGAGGTCGAGTCCGGACCCGCTCGTCGGCGTCGGACTCCTCCACCGCCGCCACGAAGCGGTAGCCCCGCCGCGGGACGCTTCGAATCAACCTGCCCCGGCGCGTGTCGGCGAGCGCTCTTCGCGCGTGGGTCACTGCGCGGTTCAGGGACGCCGGAGAGACGACCGTCTCCGGCCACAGAGCCGCCCGGAGCTCGTCGAAGGAGACGACCCGGTCCCGCTCGCGCAGAAGCAGCCGCAGCAGCTCGAAGGGCTTCGGCTGGATCCGGACGGGCTCGCCCGCTCGCCGCAGCTCCCGCGCCTCCTCGTCGAGCTCGAAGACCCCGAACCGGAACTGCATCGTCCGCTTCCTCTCGGCGCGCCGCCCGTCGGCGCGTGGGGGCGTGGGGGGCCGTGGGGGCGTCGGCGCGCCGACGTGATCGTCTCCGACCCCGCCGCTCCGTTCCCGCGCGCCCCGCCGTGCCTGCGCCGGCCGGGCGCGAGGACGACAGGATAGCGTCGGGCTCGGATCTCCGAAGTCACTGTCAGGAAAGCGTTTTTCGTCTCCTCTTCACGGGTTCGAAAAAGGTTCGATCGCGGTCAGGTCTCCGGACGGCGGGACGGACAGAATGCCCCCGTCCAGCGCTTTTCCACTCGAGGAGATCTCCATGAAACGCTTCGTCATTCTGATCTACGGCATCTTCTGCTACGTCCTCTTCTTCGGCACCTTCCTGTACGCGATCGGGTTCCTCGGCAACTTTGCCGTGCCGAAATCGATCGACTCGCCTGCCCCGACGGATCCGCTCGCGGCGATCGGCGTGAACCTCGGCCTGCTCGCGATCTTCGCCCTGCAGCACAGCGTGATGGCCCGGCCCGGCTTCAAGCGGGCCTGGACCCGGCTCGTTCCGAAGCCCGCGGAGCGGTCCACCTACGTCCTGGCCTCGTCGCTCGCCCTGATCCTGGTCTTCTGGGGCTGGCAGCCGATCGCGGGGGGGCTCTACTCGATCGAGAGCGAGCCGGGCCGGACGCTGCTCTACGGGCTCTTCCTGAGCGGCGTGGGTCTCGTCCTCTACGCGACCTTCCTGATCGATCACTTCGGCCTCTTCGGCCTGCGTCAGGTCGTCCTCCACTTCCGGGGCGTCCCCTACGAGGAGAAGCGATTCGTCACGCCTTCACTCTACAAGCACGTTCGGCATCCGCTCTACCTCGGCTGGTTCGTGACCTTCTGGGCCACGCCCGAGATGAGCTGGGGCCATCTCCTGATGGCCGTCGGAACCAGCGGATACATCCTGGTCGCGGTCGTCTTCGAAGAGAGGGATCTGCTGTCCCTGCTCGGATCCGACTATCGACGGTGGCGCGAATCGACGCCGGCCTTCGTCCCCGCGCTCCGTCGCCGCAGGCGATCGGATCCGGCTTCGCACCGGATGACGGCATGAAGCCCGAAGGATCGCATCCATCGCTCCGACCCCACCCCATCTCAGGAGACCCGACCATGACTGGAACCATTCCCACCGAAGCCCTCGACTCGAAGAGGATCGAGGCATTCGGAGAGCGCATGCTGGACGTCCTCAACGGCGGCGCGCTCTCTCTCATGATCTCGATCGGACATCGCACGGGGCTCTTCGACGTGATGTCCCGGATCGACGAGCCGACGTCCAGCGAAGGAATCGCACGGGAGGCCGGACTCGACGAGCGTTACGTGCGCGAGTGGCTCGGTGCCATGGTGACCGGAGGGATCGTCGACCATGACTCCCAGGGTGGTCGCTACCGTCTTCCCCCGGAGCATGCAGCCTGTCTCACGCGCGAGGCCCGCCCCGACAACATGGCCGTCACCTGCCAGTGGATCCCCCTGCTCGGATCCGTCGAAGATCGGATCGTCGAATGCTTCGAGCAGGGAGGAGGCGTGCCGTACGAGGCCTACCAACGCTTTCATGCGGTCATGGCCGAGGAGAGCGACCAGTCGATCGTCGCGACCCTCCTGGAGTCGATCCTCCCGATCGCTCCCGGACTGCCCGCTGCGCTCGAGTCGGGCCTCGAGGTGCTCGACGTCGGCTGCGGGAGCGGGCGCGCGCTGAATCGAATGGCCAGCGCCTTCCCGAAGAGCCGTTTCACGGGCTACGACCTCTCGGAGTCCGCACTGTCGGCCGGACGTCGACAAGCCGCGGATCTGGGGCTGCAGAACGCGCACTTCGAGCGCCGGAACGTCGCCGAGGTCGAAGACGTCGAGCGCTTCGACCTCATCACGGCCTTCGATGCGATCCACGACCAGGCCCGACCCGATCGCGTCCTGGCCGGGATCGCACGCGCCCTGCGCCCGGACGGCGTCTTCCTGGCACAGGAGATCGCCGGGACGAGCCATGTCGAGCGCGACAAGGAGCATCCCGTCGCGCCCTTCCTGTACACGATCTCGTGCATGCATTGCATGACCGTGTCACTCGCCCAGGGCGGCGCCGGGCTCGGGGCGATGTGGGGCTCCGAGACGGCCACGCGCATGATGCGGGAGGCCGGCCTCGCCGGGATCGAGGTGCATGCCCTGCCTCACGATCCCATGAACCTCTACTACACGGCTCACAGGTAGAGGCTCCGGGGGTTCCGGGGGTTCCGGCGCACGAGCGCGGGCGGCCGTCCGACGGCCGCCCGCGCCTATTCCGGCTGGAGACCGTTCAAGCGATCGAGAGCATCGACGTAGCCCGAGGCGAGGTCCATCATCAGCTCGCGCACCGATTGCACCTCGTTCATCATCCCGACGGCCTGGCCCACGGGATTGAAGGCGACGGCCTGGGACTCCGGCGCCGAGGCATAACGGCTCGTCCGCACGACGGCGTCCATCGTCACCATGTTCTGGAGCGGCATGCCCAGCGGGTCCGGGGTCTCGGGATCGGCCCAGGCGTCCGTCCAGTCGTTGCGCAGCATGCGACAGGGCTTTCCCGTGAAGGAACGAGAGCGCACCGTGTCCTGACTGGTCGCTCCGAGGTAGGAATCCATCTGCGGGGGCGGACAATCCGCCTCCTGGACCG
Organism: uncultured Spirochaetaceae bacterium; assembly: GCA_964466005.1. Taxonomy (GTDB): domain Bacteria; phylum Myxococcota_A; class UBA9160; order UBA9160; family UBA4427; genus UBA4427. The sequence continues at coordinate 3,746 of CAYXLY010000189.1, forward strand.
TGAGCCAGATCGACCCGGTCCAGACGCCCTCGGCGCCGAGGGCCAGGGCAGCCGCGACCTGACTCCCTCTCGCGATGCCGCCCGCGGCGAGCACGGGCAACGGGGACACGGCTTCGATGATCTGCGGCCAGAGCACCATGCTGCCGATCTCGCCCGTATGTCCCCCGCCCTCGGTTCCCTGTGCGACGATGAAATCGAGGCCGGCCTCCTTGTGCGCGATCGCCTGATGGACCTTGCCGCAGAGCGCACCGATCACGCGCCCGCTCTTCTGGACCCGGTCGATCACCTCCGCCGGAGGCGTACCGAGCGCATTGGCGATCATCCGGACCTTGTCGTGCTGCAACGCGACGTCGAGCTGCGGAGTCGCGGTCGCGAGACTCATGCCCAGGAGCTCGTGGTGACGTTCCTCGGCCGGCACCTCCGGAATGCCGTGATCTGCCAGGAGCTTGGCTGCGAACTCCCGATGCTGGGGCGGAATGGCGGCGCGAAGCTGCTCCTCGAGCCTGGCCGGGTCGAGCTCGCCCATTCCCTCGTATCGCTGCGGAATCACGAGATCGACGCCATAGGGCCTGTCGCCCACGTGTTCGTCGATCCACTTGCATTCGATCTCGAGCTGTTCCGGTGAGAAGCCGACGGCCCCGAGGACGCCGAAGCCACCGGCGTTGGAGACGGCCGCGACCACGTCCCGACAATGCGTGAAGGCGAAGATGGGAAACTCGATCCCGAGTCGTTTGCAGAATTCGGTTTGCATGAAGTGCTCTCCCCTGGGCAGCGATGAGCGCCCATGATACGAGTCCGGCCGTCTTTCAGCGACCCCGGCGAGCCGCTGCGGCGGAGGCCGTGAGGATCGGGGCGATCCGCCTCCCTGCTCTCTCTGGAGGCCTCGCGAACGATCCCGTCACGGCCTGTCTCGGCCATGCGGCCTCGGACCGGCTGCTAGGCTCGATTCGTCGGGCGAATGATCACCCGCCCCACCGCGGAGGACGAGAATCCAGGCTGGATCGCGCCAGCCAGGACCCGCCAGGAGGAGATCCCGATCTTGCCTGCACGCTTCCATCCCCGGCTCCTCGGATGCTCGCTCGCGGTCGCGTGGATGCTCGCAGCGGGTCACGTCGCTGCTTCTGCGAAGAAGCCGGAAGAGGTCAGCGCCACGGAACGGCCCCGCGAGGCTTCCTCCGACCCCGGGGAGAGCGAGGCCTCGAGCGAGTCCGGCGTGTCCCGAACGGAGATCGAGGCCCTGAAGGAACGCATCCGGGAGCTCGAGGGCGCGGCCCATGAGGCACCGGAGAGTCTCGTGACCACCAAGCCCGCTGCGGCGGAAGAGGCGATCTCCGAGGAGGACTTGCGGCTGGAGCTCGGTGGTGCACTCCGGTTCAACTATGCCTATCGAGACTTCACCGAAACGAGCCGATCGAAGGGAGGCGACGTCGAGTTCGAGATCTTCCGACTCGATGCCGAAGCGGAGTATCGCAATCTGATCTTCTCTGCCCAGTACCGCTGGTACGAGTTCCAGGACGTGATCCACCATGGCTGGGTCGGAGCCCGATTCGGAGAAGCGTTCGAGGCCCGCGTCGGCGTCACCCAGGTCCCGTTCGGCCTGCTTCCCTACGCTTCCCAGAGCTGGTGGTTCGGCGTGCCCTACTATCTCGGCTTCGAGGACGACTACGACCTCGGCGGGACTCTGCTCTTCCGGGACGAGGGCTGGGACGTGCGCCTCGCCTTCTTCAAGAACGGGGAGTACGGAAACGCCTCCCGCAAGGAGCGCTATTCCTTCGATCTCGTGAGCGACTCCACGCGGGGCCAGGGCAATGAGGAGACCAACCAGGTCGACCTGCGCGTGGCCCGTCTCTTCGAGATCCGCCCGGATCTCCATGCCGAGCTGGGACTCTCGGGAGAATGGGGCCAGATCCACAACGAGATCACGGACGATACGGGGTCCCGATGGGCCGCGGGAGCGCATCTCGATGGTCGATACCGACACTGGAAGCTCCAGCTGGAAGCCTTCCTCTTCGAGTTCGACCCGCGGAATCCGGTCGGGGTCTCGGAGGAGAGCATCCTCCTCGGCGCCTTCGGCTCGACCTTCCTGTCGCCCGCCGAAGGGACCGTGCTGGTCGCGAACCTCGCTCGCAGCTTCCCGGTCGACCTCGGGCCCTTGACGGGCATCACCTGCTACAACAACTACAGCATCCTGCTGCCCGACGATGGGGACCTCGAGGAGGTCCAGATCAATACGACCGGATGCCTCTTGAGCGCCGGCCCGCTCGCGACCTACATCGACGTGATCGCGGGCTCCGGCGCTCCCTTCCTGGGCGTGCCTCCGGAGGATGTCTTCACGCCCATCGCCGACGACGACTGGAAGGTCCGCTTCAACGTCAATCTGGGCTTCTATTTCTGAGGCTCCGGATCCCGCGTGTGACCGGATCGACCGAGTCCTGGAGTCCATTCCGTCATGAAGCTGAACGCTCCCGTCTTCCTCGTGTCCGCCGTTCTGATCGCGATCTTCGTCGCCATCGGCGCGATCCTGCCCGACCGGCTCGCCGCGATCCTGACCCTGCTCCAGGACGGGATCGTCGCTCGCTTCGGCTGGTTCTACATCCTCTCCGTCGCGTTCTTCCTGGGCTTCGTTCTCTGGCTCCTGATCAGCCCCTACGGCCACGTCCGCCTGGGCAAGGACGACGACGAGCCCGAGTACAACCGTCTCTCCTGGTTCTCCATGCTCTTCAGCGCCGGCATGGGAATCGGGCTGCTCTTCTTCAGCGTGGCCGAGCCCATCCTCCATTTCTCCGATCCGCGCCACGGCGACGGAGGCGGCATCGACGCGGCGACCCGCGCCATGACGACCACCTTCTTCCATTGGGGCCTCCATGCCTGGGCGATCTACATCGTCGTCGGTCTCTCTCTCGCCTATTTCGCCTATCGCCACGACCTCCCGCTCACGATCCGGTCTGCGCTCTATCCCCTGCTGGGCGAGCGGATCCACGGACCGATCGGACACGCCGTGGACGTGATGGCCGTCTTCGGCACGCTCTTCGGAGTCGCGACCTCTCTCGGCCTCGGCGTGATGCAGGTGAACGCGGGCCTCGACTATCTCGGAGTACTCCCGAACTCGACCCACAACCAGCTTTTCCTGATCGGAGGAATCACACTCGCCGCGACGGCTTCGGTCGTCTCCGGGGTGGACGCCGGCATCCGCAGGCTGAGCGAGCTGAACCTGCTCCTGGGGCTGGTTCTGCTTCTCTTCGTCTTCCTCGAAGGTCCGAGCTCCTTCCTGCTCGCCTCGCTCGTCGAGAACGTCGGGCAGTACGCGTCGAACGTCGTGCCTCTCACCTTCCGGACGGATGCCTTCGTCGGGACCGAATGGCAGAAGAGCTGGACGATGTTCTACTGGGGCTGGTGGATCTCATGGTCCCCCTTCGTCGGGATGTTCATCGCACGCGTCTCCCGAGGCAGGACGATCCGGGAGTTCGTGCTCGGCGTGCTCTTCGTGCCGACGCTCCTCACCTTCCTCTGGATGGTCGTGTTCGGGAATACGGCGATCTACATGGAGCTCTTCGGCGAGCCCGGCATGGTCGCAGCCGTCCGGGAGAGCGTACCCACCGCGCTCTTCAAGCTCCTCGATCGCCTCCCGGCCACCACGCTGATGGCGGGTCTCGCCACCCTGGTGATCACGACCTTCTTCATCACGTCTTCGGATTCGGGCTCCCTGGTCATCGACATCCTCACCTCGGGCGGTGAGCCGGATCCGCCGGTGTGGCAGCGGATCTTCTGGGCCCTGACCGAAGGGGCGGTCGCCGCGGTCCTCCTGCTGAGCGGGGGGCTCCTCGCGCTCCAGACGGCGGCCCTCGCCACGGCGCTGCCCTTCTGCGCGATCATGCTGCTGATCTGCTGGAGCCTCGTCATCGGCCTGCGAGGCGAAAGAACGACGCGCGACCCCCTGGCGGAGAGCACGCCGGCTCTCGGATGGGCCGCCGCGACGCCATTCGGCGCGCCGGCGCAGGAGACCACTCCCCCCTCGGTGCTGAGGGCCACGGAGCGGGGCGGCTCGTGGCGTGACCGGCTCCGACAGCTCCTGCAGACACCGGCCCCGCCCCCTCGCACTCGGCCGACGCCTCCCCGCAACGAGTACGCGCGCAGCCGGATCACGACCTTCATCGCGGAGACCGTGATCCCGGCGTTCGAAGAGATTCGCGAGGAGCTCGCGCGGCATGGACGGGAGGGGAGGATCGATCGGCGGTGGAACCAGGCCTCCCTGATCGTTCTCCGCTCCGGCCGGGAGGAGTTCAGCTATGCCATTCGCGGCCACGCGCACCAGCAGATCCACTTCGCGTTTCCGGAGCAGGGTCCCAGTCGGGAGCAGGAGCCCGTCTTTCGCGCCGAGGCCCTGCTTCGGAGCGGCCAGCGCTGGGAGCGGAGCCTCGACCAGTTCGATCGGGAGGCGGTGATCCGGGACTTCCTCGACGCCTACGCCAAGTGGATGGGCTGGTGACGCCCGGCTCCGAGCCGGAGGCCCCGAATCGTGTCCGAGACCGGCCCGGTGGCCCGGTTTCTCAGTAGGCTGACAGATCGAGCTCCGTGCGAAGCTCGATCAGATAGGCCTGGAGCCGACCCAGGTTCCTCGTCCCCAGCCGCAACATCTGCTTCTCGAGCGGCGGCAGGGACTCGATCTCGGGATC
>CAYXLY010000190.1:0-8412 GCA_964466005.1 uncultured Spirochaetaceae bacterium
ATCTACACGGCTCTGAACACTCTTTCCCTACACGACGCTCTTCCGATCCGCCTCTGGCTCGCGGTCCTGCTCTGGTTCCCCTTCCACTCGTTGCCGTCGCCGGGCGAGCTTCCCCGGGAGCAGGTGCTCTTCGCCTCGTTGGCGGCGATCAGCGGCCCCTTCTTCTCCCGGCTCTGCCTGATGATCTCGGCTCGCTACGTGGAGGCCCGGGTCACGACACTGGCGAACCTGACGGCGCCCGTCATGACGCTGATCTTCGCCTTCGTGCTGCTCTCGGACTGGCCGCGCGACCACGAGCTCCTGGGCGGCGCGATCATGATCGCCGGAATCTCGATTCCCCTGCTGCGACCGCGGCGAAGCGTGGCGCCGGGCTAGAGGCCCTCAAAGCCCGCGCAGCCAATCCGCGAGGGCGCGGCCGATCTCGTCGGGCGAGTCTTCCTGGATGAAGTGGCTGCCCTTCACGGTGACCTCCGTCTGATTCGGCCAGCTCCGGCAGGTCTCGCGCGGTCCGTCGGTCAGGATCGCGCCGGGCTCGGCGTTGATGAAGAGCTTGGGGAGCTCGCTCTGCGCGAGCCACTCCGAGTAGCCCTTCACGATCTCGACGACGTCCTCGGGCTCGCCCTCGATGGGGATCTGTCGGGGCCAGGTCAGCGTCGGCCGTCGCCCCTCGCCCGGCTCCAGGAAAGGCCGTCGATAGACCTCCATCTCCTCCGGCGTGACCTCTCGCAGGATCGAGCCGGGAAGCACGTTCTCGACGAAGACGTTCGCGTCGAGCACCATGGCCTCGCCATCCGGCGAGCGGAAGGACTGGAAGATCTGGCGCGCCGCATCGGGCCACTCCGGCCAGGTCATCGGGCGAACGATCGCCTCCATGTAGCAGATGCCCTTCACGCGATCCGGATGCCGATGAGCCCAGTCGAAGCCCAGCGCCGATCCCCAGTCGTGAAGCACGAGGGTCACGCGGTCCGTGACGCCGAGAGCCTCGAGGGCCGCGTCGAAATGACGTCGATGCTCGACGAACGTGTATCGGTCCGGGCCGGAGTCCTCGAGCTTCTCCGAGTCTCCCATGCCGATGAGATCGAGAGCCAGGCAGCGCCCGAGGGACTCGGCGTGGGGCATCACGTTCCGCCAGAGATAGGACGAGGTCGGGTTGCCGTGCTGGAAGACGATCGGATCACCGCTTCCGAGCTCGACGTGGGCCATCCTCTTTCCCAGGACGTCGATGAACTGCTTCGGGTGCTCGCGCGTGGAAATCATGCCCTGTCTCCTCCGGCCGCGTCGGCGAGGTCGACCGGGTCGACGGCATGCGGCGCTCGATGCGCCGATCATACGTCATTCGGGAGGCCGCCACGATCGCAGGGAGCCGCCTCGGTCGCAGGAGTCGTTCCGCTCCCGGACGATCAGCTCTCCTCGGAGGCCAACCTCAGCCGCACGTCGGCCGCGAGGACGCCTTTCTTCCCCACGAAGACGGGATTCAGGTCCAGCTCGAGGAGCGCTCCGACATCCATCGCGAGCGCTCCGAGACGGTGGATCAGATCGAGCAGTGCGCCGACATCCCGGGCCGGCTGCCCGCGGTACCCGTCCAGCAGGGGGTAGGCCTTCAGGGACTCCACCATCTCCCGGGCCTCCCGCTCGGTGAGCGGCGGCAGGCGAACGGCGACGTCGTCCATCAGCTCGAGCAGCTCGCCGCCCAGCCCGATCATCGAGACGGGTCCGAAGACCGGATCCCTTCGGAGGCCTGCCGCCAGCTGAACCCCTTCCTCGACCATCGCCTGCACGACCAGCGTCCGGCCGTACCTCTCCTCACCGGCCTCCTCGAGAGCGCGACGAATCCGGTGGACCGCCTCCGCCGCCTCCTCGGGCGTCTCACAGCCGAGGACGACTCCCCCCACGTCCGCCTTGTGGATCGGGGCGTCGACCTTCACGGCGACCGGCCCCCCGATCTCGCGCTGTGCGTCGGCCGCGCCCTCGGCCTCCGAGACGATCCGACTCGAGGCGAAGCCGACTCCGTAGGCGTCGAGCAGATCCATCGCCTCGCCCGTGCTCATCCAGACCGAGCCGTCTTCCCCCTCGAGTCCGCGAGATCGCGCCCGGCGGATGATCTCCCGCCCGCGATCCGCATCGATGCCGTCGGGACGGATCGGGTCTTCGGGCGGCTTCCGACACCACTGCGCCCAGTGCGCCAGATGACCCAACGCGTCGGCGGCCTCCTCGGGAAACGAGTACGAAGGAATCCCCGACTCGACGAGGGGCTCCGGCCTCCGCTCTCTGCCCATGAACACCGCGACCACCGGGATCTCGGGATCGAGCTCTCGTCGGGCGCGCGCCATCGCCTCGGCCACCTCCCGCGCCTCGATCACGATGGGCGGTATGAAGATCGTCAGCAGGATGTCGACGTCGCCGGACTCGCCCACGATGCGCAGCGCGCGCTCGTAGGTCTCGGCGTCGGCTCCCGCCAGCAGGTCGACGGGGTTGGCCACTGCGGCGGCCGCCGGCAGGATCTCTCGCAGCTGCGCCTGTGTGGACTCTCCGAGCGTGGGCACCTCGAGGCCGTTGCCGGGGCAGGCGTCGGCGGCGAGGATTCCGGGCCCGCCGCCGTTGGTCACGATCCCGACCCGGGACCCTCGCGGACGTCCCTGATCGACCAGGAGCTCGAGGGTCCCGAACATCTCCCGAAGCGTCTCCACGCGGATCGCCCCGCTCTGCGCGAGGAAGGCATCCGCCACCTTGTCCTGCCCCGAGACCGCGGCCGTATGCGAAGAGGCGGCTCGCTCCCCGGCGGCCGTTCGGCCGGACTTCACGACGACGATCGGCTTCTTGCGAGCGATTCGCGTCGCGTGTCGGCGGAGCTCCCCCGCATCGTCGAAGGACTCGAGATAGAGCAGCAGCACGTCGGTGTCCGGGTCGTCCTCCCAGTACTGGATCAGGTCGCTCGCGGTGACGTCCAGCTTGTTGCCCACAGAGACGAAGGTCGAGAGCCCGAGGCCGAGCTCCTCGGCGTGATCGAGGACCGCGAGACCGAGCGCTCCGGATTGGGACAGCATCCCGACCCGGCCAGCCGGCGGAAAGACATGGCTGAACGTGGCGTTCAGCCGGACGTCCGATGTCGCGTTCGAGAGCCCCATGCAGTTGGGCCCGATCATTCGCATGCCGTGCTCGCGGACGGTCTCGAGCAGCGCCTGCCCCCGCTTCTTCCCCTCCTCTCCGGCCTCGTGAAAGCCCGCCGAGATCACGCAGACGGCGGCCACGCCCGCGCGTCCGGCCTCGTCGACGACCTCGACGACCGCCTTCGCCGGCACCGCCACGATCACCAGGTCGGGCACCTCGGGACAGTCCGACAGACGGGGATAGGCCGTCCTGCCCTGGATCTCCGAGGCCTCCGGATGCACGGGATGGATCTCGCCGGCGAATCCGCCCTCGATCATGTTGGCGAGCAGGACGCCGCCCACGCTCGACGCGTCCCGACTGGCGCCGACGAGCGCGACCCGTCTGGGCGAGAGGAAGCGCCTCATCAGCTCCTTGTCGATGGAGTGGTTGGACGGCTCCCGATCGGGCGTGGGCTCGGACTGGACGCTGCTCATCGTTCTCCCTTCGGCGCGAGATGGAGGGGGCAGCCCATCGCCGACTGCGCCGCCTCATGGAGGGTTTCGGAGAGCGTCGGGTGAGGCGCGATCGAGCGCGCGAGGTCCTCCACCACCGCCCCCATCTCGATCGCGAGAGCGCCCTCGGCGATCAGCGACTCGGCTCCCCGTCCCACGATCCCGACTCCGAGGATCCGCCCGGAGCGGGGAGCGCTCAGCAGCTTCGTCATGCCCTTCGGCGCATCGAGCGTGAGGGCGCGACCGGAGGCTCTCCAGGGAGAGCGCGTCACGCGGACCTCGACGTCCTGCTGCCGAGCCCTCTCCTCGGTCAATCCACACCAGGCGACCTGCGGGTCGGTATAGACGACCGCCGGAACCGCCCGCGGCTCGAACGCGGCCGCCTCTCCGGCGAACGCCTCGGCGGCCACACGGCCCTCGTGCATCGCCTCATGGGCCAGCAGCATTCCGCCGGCCACGTCCCCCACCGCGGCGATCCGCTCCTCGGAGGTCCGGCGGCGCTCGTCGACGCGAATGAAGCCCTCGTCGTCGGTCTCGACGCCCGCGGCCTCGAGGCCGAGAGCCTGCGAGCGCGGCCGACGGCCGATGGCCACCAGCACGCGGTCGTAGTCCTCCTGCTCGGGAGGGGCGTCGCCTTCGAAGCGGACCCGCACGACGTCGTCCTCCTGGGTCAGCTCCGTGACGCGGGTGCCGAGGTGGACCCCCTCGAAGAGCTCTTCGACGCGGCTCGCCAGCGGGCGGACCAGATCCCGATCGGCTCCGATGAGGAGGCGATCGGTCATCTCGACCAGGGTCACCTCGCTGCCCAGGCTCGCGTAGACGGTGCCGAGCTCCAGCCCGACATAGCCGCCCCCCACGACGAGCAATCGACGGGGGAGACCGTCGATCTCCAGAGCGCCTGCGGAGTCGACGATGCGACCCCCGAAATCGGTGCCGGGCAGAGCGATCGGATGCGAGCCGGTGGCGATCACCGCCTGATCGAAGCCCAGATCGTGACTCCGATCTCCCGCCGTCAGTCGCACGGAGTCGGCGCTCTGGAAGGCGCCCCGCGCCTGCACGACCCGGATCCCGCGCTGACGGGCCAGGTCCTCGAGCCCATCCGTCAGCGTCTCGACGATTCCGTTCTTCCAGCCGCGCAGTCGGTCGAGGTCGATCTTCGGCTCGCCGAAGTCGATGCCGCGCGTCTCCGCCTCCCGACCGGTGATCAGCAGCTCGGCGACCTCCAGGAGTGCCTTCGACGGAATGCAGCCGCGCAGCAGGCAGACGCCCCCGAGCGAGGCCTCCTCGTTCACGATGATCACGTCCAGACCGAGGTCCGCCGCGCGAAACGCCGCCGCATAGCCTCCGACGCCGCCGCCCACGATCACCAGGGGAATGTGTCCGGGAAGATCTTCCATGGATCACACGCTCAGCAGGAACGCGTCGGGATCGCGGAGCGCACGGTCCAGGTCGTTCATGAAGCGGGCGGCGTCGGCGCCATCGTTGATGCGGTGGTCGTAGGCGAGCGAGAGGGGCAGCACATAACGAATCGAGACCTCGGGATCCTCCAGGTCCCCGCTCACCACCTGCTCCAGGCGAGCCCGGGCCATTCCGAGGATGGCCACCTCGGGATGATTCACGAGAGGCTCGAAGGCGTCCCCGCCGAGAGGGCCGATATTCGTCACGGTGAAGGTGCTGCCCTGGAGCTCGCGCGACTCGACCTCGCGATTCCGGACCCGTTCGACCACGCGGTCGACCTCCGCCGCCAGCGCTCCGATCGGCTGCCGATCGACGTCTCGCACGACGCCCACGACCAGCCCCTCGTCGGTGTCGATCGCGACGCCGAGATGGCAGTAGCGCTTCAGGATCAGCTCCCGTGCGTCGGGGTCGAAGCTCGCGTTGAATCGCGGATGACGGGACAGGACGCTCGCCAGCGCCTTCATGACGAGGACCATCCAGCTCAGTCGTCCTCCCGCCTCCTCGATCTCCGGCGCCTGGGCGCGCCGCCAGCGCTCGAGCTCGGTGACGTCGACCCGCTGGTGATGCGTGACATGGGGGATCTCCTGCCAGGAGATCGCCATCCGGCGAGCCGTACGACGGCGCACGCCGCGAAGCGGCTCCCGATCGACGGGGCCCCACTGCTCGAAGTCGGGCAACGGCGGCCGCTCGACTCGCCCGCGCGCCCGCCGCCTCTCCGGCGGCTGCGCGCCTTCGGCCTTCTCCTTTGCGGCCGCCTTCTGGCCGGCCTGCTCTCCAGCCTTCTTCCCGGTCTCCTTCGCGGCCTCCTCGCGTCCCTCGGCCGCGGCCTGCACGTCCTCGTCGACTACCCGACCGTGGGGACCGCTGGGCTCGACTTCCGCCAGATCGACGCCGAGCTCCCGCGCCAGACGCCGCGTCGCGGGCGAGGCGGGGATCGGGCCCGTGGCCCCGCTCCCCTCCTTCTTACTGGCCGCCTTGCTCTCGCTCCGGGCCGCCTGCGCGTCTTCGCGCTCGTCTTCCTCGCGCTCGGCGTCGTCCTTCCCAGTCCCTTCAGATCGCGACTCCTGCTCCTCGTAGCCGGGCAGCTCACCGACCGCAGCCGCCTTCCCTCCGCTGCTGTGCCGCTTCCGTCGCCGAGGCGACTCGGCGCGCTCCCGCGAGCCCGTCTCCGGCCGCTCTGCGTCTGGCTCCTTCTCGAGGTCCTCCTGCCCTCCTTCGCTCTCCTCCCGCTCGGCGGCGCTCGCCTCCTCGCCGACGGAGAAGGTCATCAGAACGTCTCCGACCTCGACGACGTCTCCGACCTCGACGCGGATCTCCTCGACCGTCCCGGTACAGGGAGCAGGCAGGTCGGTCGAGGCCTTGTCGGTCTCGACCACGAGGACCTCGTCCCCTTCCTGGACCTCGTCTCCGGACGAGACGAGGATCTCGACGATCTCGCCCTCGTGGATCCCCTCTCCGGGATCCTGGAACTCGAGCTGTTGCGTCATGGCGCCTTCCGTCGATCCATCGCTCTCCTCGCTCGCGCGTACGCTGCCCTCTCATCCATCATTCAGGGTCGCTCGTGAGGCCTGGACGATCCGCTTCGCGTCGGGCAGGTACTCGTGCTCGCGGGCGAAGTAGGGCACGTGGACGTCGTAGCCGGTCACCCGCCGGATCGGAGCCTCGAGCCACCAGAAGGAGCGCTCCAGGATCCGGAAGGCGATCTCACCAGCGGGGCCGAAGCTGCGCTGCGCCTCATGGACGATCACGACATGACCGGTCTTGCGAACCGATTCGGTGAAGACCCGATCGTCGAGCGGGGACAGGGTCAGCAGGTCGATCACCTCCGCCTCGACTCCGTCCTCCTCGGAGAGCCGATCTGCGGCCTCGAGCGTCGGCTGCAACATGGCTCCGTAGGCGATGAGGGTGAGATCGGTGCCCTCACGCACGACCCTGGAGGTGCCGATCGGAAAGGTCTCCTCTTCGTCGGGCACCTCCTCGCGGAAGGCCCGGTACACCGCCTTGGGCTCGAAGAAGACGACCGGATCCGGATCCCGGATGGCGCTCACCATCAGCCCCCGCGCGACGCGTGGGCCGGAGGGGATCACCATCTTCAGCCCGGGAATCGACGCGAACCACGCCTCCCGGCTCTCGGAGTGATGCTCTAGGGCCTTCACGCCGGCGCCATAGGGCATCCGAACGACCAGAGGAGTCGAGTAGTGGCCTCGAGATCGCCAGCGCATGCGCGCGGCATGGGACTCGAGCTGATGCATGGCGAAGTAGCTGAAGCCCGAGAACTGGATCTCGCAGACCGGGCGCAGGCCCTGGATCGCCATCCCGATCGAGACGGAGACGATCACCGACTCGGCCAGCGGCGTATCGAGCACGCGCTGGGGTCCGAAGGTCTCCTGCAATCCCTCGGTGACCCGGAAGACGCCGCCGCTCACGCCGACGTCCTCGCCGAGCAGAACGACGGAGTCGTCGCGGCTCATCTCCTGCTCGAGGGCGAGATTCAGGGCGTCGATCATCGTCCGCTCAGCCATCCCGGCCTTCCTTCGACCCGGAGCGGTCCGGGTCGGAGCGCTCTGAATCGTCCACGGGGTCGGCAGAGCCGGACGAGTCGGAGGAGAGCAGCTCCTCCCTCTGCTCGGAGAGATAGGGCGGCATCTCGGCCAGGACGTGCTCGAAGACGGGCTCGCGGAGATCGAAGTCCTCCATCCTCCGCTGCGCCTCCTGCCAGGCCTCCTCGATCTCGCCCTCGATCTCCTCTTCGAGACGCTCGACCTCGTCCTCCGAGAGCATCTCCCGGTCGATCAGGAAGCGCTGCAGCCGCGGGATCGGATCCCTCTCGCGCCACTGCTCGACCTCCTCGTCCTCGCGATAGGCCGAGGGGTCGTCGGCGGTGGTATGGACCGACAGGCGATAGGTGGCCGCCTCGACGAGGGTCGGGCCCTCCCCGTCACGGGCTCGCGCGAGGGCCTCGTCGAACGCGACCTGGACCGCCAGCACGTCGTTGCCGTCGACCCTGAGCCCGGGGACCCCATAGGCCACCGCCTTCTGCGCGATCGTGTCGGCCGCGGTCTGCAGATCGAGCGGGGTGGAGATCGCGTACTGGTTGTTCTGACAGGCGAAGACGACGGGCAGGCGATGGACGCCGGCGAAGTTGATCGCCTCGTGGAAGTCGCCCTCCGAGGTGGCCCCGTCCCCGAAGAAGACCAGCACGGCCTCGCCGGACTCGCGCAGGCGCGCCGCGTAGGCCAGGCCGGCCGCATGGGGGATCTGTGAGGCGACCGGCACGCAGATAGGCAGGTCCTTCTGCCCCTCGCGCGGCGCGGCGCCTTCGTTCCAGCCCGCGTCGTAGAGGATCAGCCCCCAG
>CAYXLY010000191.1:0-8378 GCA_964466005.1 uncultured Spirochaetaceae bacterium
CCTGGATCGAGTCGCGCACGGAATCGTCCCGAGCCTCTTCGCCGCCGAGCACCTCGTTCCACGCGAGCTCGGCTCCGCGGACGTCGCCGGCCAGCGCCAGCGCCTCTCCCTGGAGGACCTGCAGCGCGGCACGCAGGGCCTCGCTCGGGGCGGACTCGAGCGCCTGGCCTGCGAGGCGATGGGCGGCCCTCGGATCCCCCTCCCTCATCAAGAGCCGCATCCGGACGAGCTCCACGTATCCCTTCAGAGCCGGCGCATCCTGGACCTTCGCGAGCCAGCCTCGGGCCTCCTCGATCGCCCCCGACTCCATGGCCCGATGCGCCTGTCCCAGCGCACGCGCGGCGAGCCTCTGTCCCTCGTCCAGGCGACCCACGGGATCTGCGATCGCGGGATCCCGGTCGAGGGGCGCCGCGTCGACGGGAAGGGCTCCCAGCAGGCTCCATCCGAGCAGCCCTCCGCAAAGGACGCGAGCGAGCGGACGGCCGACCGGGCGCGAGAGCGGGAATCCAGCGAGCCCGGTCATGGCGATCTCCTGCGCGAACGGCGGCGCAAGGCTAGCAGCCCGGTCGGAAGCTCCGCCCGAGCCCGGCCTCGCCCTGGCGACGCGCTTTCGTCCAGGGCGAGCGAGGGCGACTCAGCCGACCGGATCCGATCGTTCCTCCTCCTGTCGATGCAGAGGGCGCGCGGGAGGCCGATCCTCCGGGACGTCGAAGGCACGGGTCACCTCCTCCCATCCCCGACAACGGACGAGGCTCGAACGCGTGCGGGGAGACAGCGACTCCACGGCTCGATTCCAGGGACGATCCATCAGCGCAACCGGGATCTCGAACTCCTCGATCAGTCGGACGGCGGTCTCCAGGCTGTCCTCGACGGCGAACTCGAAGCCGAACTCGCCGATCTCGTCGAAGCGAAGGGCCGGCAGCCCCTGCTCGTTCCAGCTCGGTCGACTCCACTTGTCGAGATGGTGGAGCTCCTCGTGAGGGAGCGCGTGGGTCTCGAGCCAGCGCAGCGAGGCCGCGCGCGTCATCGGCGGACGTCCGGTCACGAGCGTCACGCGCGCCCCGGATGCCGTCCAGCGATCGAGCACGGTGCCCGCTCCCTCTTCGGGCTCGATCGACTCGATCACCTCGTCGGTATGGGCCTGATCCATGAACCGGCCGAGCGCCTCCGAGTCCAGCGAGAACGTTCGACCGAGATCGAAATGGAGGCAGTCGGCGACCTCGACGCGTCGGTCGTGGAGGCGCTCCAGCAGATCGATCAGGCTCTCGACGGTCCTGGAGAGGACGTCGTCGATGTCGACGTAGATCCTGCGACCGCTCAAGAGTCGCCGCTCCGCGCTCCGGGCTCGACGTCGCGCCAGGCCGCCAGAGGCGCCCGCGCCTTGTCCAGGGACTCCCGGTACTCCGCCTCCGGCGAGGAGTCGGCCACGATGCCGCCCCCGACATGGAGGTGGGCCCGACCCCGTCTCTGGACGAAGGTCCGGATGACGACCGAGAGGTCGAGTCCGCCTCGCACGTCCAGATAGCCGAGTGCGCCGGCGTAGACGCCGCGACGCACCTCCTCCAACCGATCCAGCAGCTCGACGGCAGCCCGCTTCGGAGCTCCGGTCATCGAGCCGGGCGGAAAGGTCGCCGAGACGAGATCGAGCGCGTCGCGTCCGGGGGAGAGCCTCGCCGTCACCGTCGAGACCATCTGGAACACCGCGGCATAGGTCTCGATCGTCATCAGCTCCGGCACGGCGATCGAGCCCGGCGCGCAGACCCGCCCGAGATCGTTCCGCATCAGGTCCACGATCATCAGGTTCTCGGCGCGGTCCTTCTCGCTCCCGGCCAGCTCTGCGGCCAGCCGGGCATCCTCGAGCGCGTCCCGCCCCCGCGGCCGGGTCCCCTTGATGGGGCGACTCTCGACGTTCCGGGAGGCATCCATCCGGAGGAAGCGCTCGGGCGAGCTCGAGAGGATGGCCGCATCGGGGAGCGTGAGATAGGCGCCGAAGGGCGCTGGATTGCGGGCTCGGAGCGCCCGATAGAGACGCCAGGGATCTTCGGAGGACGGCATCGAGAGACGTTGACTGAAGTTGGCCTGATAGACGTTGCCCGCCGCGATCTCTTCCAGGATGGTATCCACCGCCTTCGCATAGCCACTGGCATCGGTGGTCGACTCGACCTCCGCCTCCGGACCGGACGGCCCCGTGCGGGCCTCGCGCTGCGCCTGATGAGGGCGCCGATGCATCGGAATCTCGGCGTCGCCCGACCTGGCCAGGAAGCCTGTCCGGACCGACCCGCCCCCGGTCGCTCGGTCGGCGACGCGATCGCAGTTCCCCTGGGCGAAGAGTCCGTCGATCCGGGCCTCGAGCTCTTCGACCGCTCTGCGAGAGCGCTCGAGGGCCTCCTCCTTGACGCTCGCGCCCGCCGCCGATCCGCCCGCTCCGCCGCCCCTCGCTCGCCCATCACTGAAGCCGAGCCCCAGAAGCCAGAGACGCTCGTCGACGTGGTCGTAGGCGAGCAGACGATCCACGAACTCGAGCGACAGGTCCGGGAGACCGAGGTCGTCGCGGGCGCGCGACCCCAGCCGCGGCTCCAGCTGGCTGGCGAGCTCGTAGCCGAAATAGCCGACAGCGCCCCCGATGAAGGGCAGCTCGCGACCGGAGGACAGTCCGGTCGTCTCGTGCCAGGGAGAGATTCCGGCCTGCGAGCCCGCTCGCGTCGACCAGAGGATCGAGTCGGCCCGGGGCAGCAGGGATCGAGCGCAGTCGATCGGGTCCGTCTCGAGTCGGTGGAAGCCGGGAGCGAGCCCGGGGCGGACTTCCCGGCGGACTCCGATCTCGACCTCGTCCCCGTAGGCCCGCAGCCAGAGGTAGGGGTCGGTCCCCGCGAAGGAGGTCCGGGCCAGCCTGCGGTCGGAAGACGCGCTGTCGAGCCACCAGAAGCCCGGCTCGGATCGGATGCCCTCCACGATCCAAAGCCAGTCGTCGGGCTGCGCCGGTCGATCGAGTGCCGCGAGGGCGATTCGTTCCCTGGATCGAAACATGGAAGCTCCCTGGGCCGCGTCGCCGAGCCTAGCCTCCGATCGAGTCGCACAGAAGGGTGGACCCGCCCGATTCCGCGTGGGCCGCCCGAGCCCGCACGCCGGGACGTCGCGACCCGCTAGACTCCGGGCGCGCGTCGCACGAGCCCGCTCCGGGAGCAGAGTCGATTCGGCATGGACCTCGGGGCGGCCCCGGCGGACATCCTGGAGCCGATCTCGTGATCCTGCGGAGCAGACTCGGCGACCGGAAGTGGGAGTGACCGACCGGGTGAAGAGGATCTGCTTCTATCATGCAGGCTGCCCCGATGGCTTCGGAGCAGCCTGGGCGGTACGTAGCGCATGGGGAGAGTCGGGGGCCTTCGTCGCTCGGGGCCACGAGGACCGGGCGCCCGTCGACCGCTGCACGGATGCGCTGGTCGCCTTCGTCGACATCGCCCCCGCACGCGACGAGCTCGAGGAGCTCGCCGAGATCAGCGCGCAGATCCTGATTCTCGATCATCACGTGACTGCGCGCGACCGCCTCGCCAGCGACGCCTCGCTCCTGAACGCACTCGAGGCCGAGGGCCACCTGCTCCACTTCGACCTCGAACACTCCGGAGCCATCCTGGCCTGGCGCCATTTCCGGCCCGACGCATCCCCTCCGGATCTCCTGCGCTACGTCGAGGACCAGGATCTCTGGAACTGGGCCCTGCCCGACTCCGATGCCGTGAATGCCGCGCTCGCGTCCTATCCCCGCGAGTTTCACGTGTGGGACGAGCTCGCCGCAGAGCCGATCGAATCCCTCGTCCGCCAGGGGCGCCCGATCCTGCGCGCCAATCGCATGGAGGTCGCCCGCCGGCTGGAGCACGCGAGGCCCGTCGCGCTCGGCACGCAGCGCATCGAGGCCGTCAATGCATCGACCAACCGGAGTCAGATCGGTCACGAGCTCGCCCGACGCGCCGCCTATGGTGCCGAGTGGGGTCTCGTCTACCGCGTCGAGGGGGCCGAGGTCTTCGCCACGCTCTACTCGATCGGAGATCTCGACGTCTCGCAGGTCGCGCTCTCCTACGGCGGGGGCGGCCATCCGAACGCAGCGGGCTTCCACGTCTCCCTCGCGCGCTGGCTCGAGGAGTTCGTGATCTAGAGCCCTGTCCCGGGTCGGGTCACGAGGAGCCCCGGTCGTCCTCGGCCGCGCCGGGCTCGCCGCTCTCGGCGGCCCACGCTTCGGGCGTGAAGGTCTTCATGCTGAGCGCATGGATCTCTTTACCCATCCAATCCTCGAGCGCTCCGAAGACCAGCTGCTGAGCGCGCACGCGATTCAGGCCCTCGAAGCGTGGAGAGACGATCACGGCCCGGAAATGCCCCCCTCCGTCGCGTGCGCCCGCGTGTCCGACGTGCAGGTGGCTCTCGTCGACGACCTCGAGGTGGGTCGTCTCGAGCCGGGATCGAAGTCTGGCCTCGAGCTCGTCACGCATGAAGCAGTTCCTCCTCGGCAGGGGCTGAGTAGATCCGGGGGTGCCACGGCACACCGTTGGATGGCCCATCGGGCGGATCGGCTCGTCCGACAAAAGCCCGCACGGCGATCGCCGGGTCGGGCGCGAGCGGGCAGACGCGGCTCTCGCCCGGTCGGGCTCTCGGGAGACGATAGCCGAGCCGAGAGAAGAGGGTCGATCACTCCTCCGCCGCCCCCTCCGATCCGGGCCTGCCTCCGCTCTTCTCTCTCTCCGGCACGGCGGAGCGGAGCGGACCGGCGTCGATCGGTGCGGCCCGAAGCGGGGACCACGCGAGATCCGCCACGACCGGCAGGTGGTCGGAGAAGGCCCAGCCGCCGGGCGTGCCCGGCTGGAATCCAGCCTCTCGCACCACCCCGGCCCCCCGAAGCGCGCCACGCAGACCGCGGCTCAGATGGATGTGATCGACGGCGACCCGATCGCGATCCTTCAGGTGGGTCCGCGGCGCCCTGCCCGGCTCGAAGACGCTCTGCAGACCGAGACGAGCGAGCGTCCGATGCAGCGGCTCTCCCGACTCGCTGTTGAAGTCTCCCATCACCGCCGTCGATCCCGCAGTCGGTCGATCCCCATCGCGTTCGAGGCGTTCGATGGACCGGAAGCCCTCCCACCACTCCTCGAGACGCAGGGCCTCCTGCATCCGCATCTCAGCGTCGCTCGGATGGGCGTGGATCGAGAGGATCTCCAGCGTCTCCCGATCGAGCCTCTCGTCGGGCTCTGCATCGGGCCCTCGGTCGGCCGCTTCGAGGCGGACGAACCCCGCGGAGCGGCTGAAGGGCCCGTCCTCGCCGGCCGCCTCCGTTCGGAGGACGCCCCCTTCGACGCATCGGAAGCGATGGCCCCACAGGATGGCGCCGGGCCAACGCCCGGGCGAGGGAAGCCAGAGCGCCTCCATCCCGAGTCCGCGGGCGATCTCTCGAACCCGGACCGGATCGTCTCCGGCCTCCTGTAGAGCGAGCACGTCACAGGCGAGGCGGGCGAGCGCCTCCACCCAGACCGGTCCCTGCGAGAGGTCGGGTCGGTCCGGTCCCTCTCCGAATCCCCGGAAGCCATGGACGTTGTACGTGCCGAGACGCACGGCCTCCAGCCTGAACGCTAGTCTTTCGGGAGACCGAGGATCCGTTCCGCGATGATGTTGCGCTGGATGTTCGGCGTGCCTCCCCCGATCACCACCTCGGGCCAGTTGAGCGAGAACTTCGCCCAGCTTCCGCCGTCGACGGTCGGATCCTCGCCGCTCATCAAGGTCCCGGCCGAGCCGAGGATCTCCAGCGCCAGCTCGCCGAGACCGATCTCGAGCGAGGCGCGATGAAGCTTGTTGATCGAGGTCTCGGACCCGAGCGGCTCGCCCCTCAGCTGCCTCGTGAGGAAACGCATTCCGTTCAGCCGCATCGCCTCGATCTTCGTCTCGGCCTCGGCCAGGCGGCGACGGATCCCGGGATCCTCGCTCATGGGCCGGCCCCCCCGGATGGTCTTCTTCGCGAGGCTCTTCAGCTCGTCGATCTTGCGGATCAGGCCGTGGACCTCGGCGATGCTCGATCGCTCGGAGGCCAGAGCGGAGATCGTGACCCTCCAGCCCTCGCCTTCGGCGCCCAGGCGATTCCCGACCGGGACGCGGACGTCGTCGAAGAAGACCTCGGCGAACATGGCGCCACCGCTCATGTTCTTGATGGGGCGGACCTCGATGCCGGGCGAGTCCATCTCCACCAGCAGGCAGGTGATGCCGTCGTGCTTGCTCTCGACGTTCGCATCGGTGCGGACGAGCAGGATCATCATCTTCGACCACATCGCGATCGAGGTCCAGATCTTCTGCCCGTTCACGACGTACTCGTCGCCCTCACGCACGGCCTTGCACTTGAGGCTCGCGAGGTCGGAGCCCGAGTCGGGCTCGGAGTAGCCCGTGCACCATTGATATTTCCCGTCGAGGATGTCGGGGATGTACTTCTGCTTCTGCTCCTCCGTGCCGTACTGGATGATCGCCGGACCGACCCAGGCGAGCCCCATGAAGCAGGTTCCGAGCGCGGGCGCCTTGCGACGCGCCATCTCGTCCTTGAGGATGACCTGCTTCATGATCGAGCCGCCCCCGCCGCCGACCTCCTCGGGCCAGGAGAAGCCCACCCAGCGGCGATCCCGGATCTTGCGACTCCACTCCTTCGCGAAGTCGGGACCGCGCTCGCCGCTCTCGGGCAGGCTCTCGTCCAGAAAGGCGCGAACCTCGTCGCGGAAGGCTTCTTCCTCTTCGGTCAGCTGGAAATCCATCAGAGGTCCCCCCAACGGGCGATGCGCTCGTAGTGATGATCCGCGTCTCCGAACATCGGACGGATCCATTTCGATCGCTTCAGGAAGAGCTGGATGTCGTACTCCCAGGTATAGCCGACGCCGCCGTGGAGCTGGACGCCGAGGATGCCGGCCTGCGGAAAGGCATCGGCGCAGTAGGCCTTCGCTCGGGACACGGCGAGCGCGGCGTCCTCCGCATCCTGGTCGAGAGCCCAGATCGCGTAATAGACGAGCGACCGGAAGGACTCGACGTCGACGTAGATCTCGGCGAGGGGATGCTTCACGCCCTGGAACTTTCCGATCGGCTCGCCGAACTGGATGCGCTCCCTGGCAAAGGCCGTGGTCGCGTCGAGCGCCGCCTCGGCCGCGCCGACGGCCTCGGCCGTGACCAACGCCGCGCCGAGATCCAGGAGCCAGCTCGCCGCGGGCCAGGCTGCGCCGAGCTCCCCGAGACAGCCGTCGCGACCGACACGAACGTCCTCGAGCCGAAGGCGGCCGAGCTTCTTCGTGAGGTCCATGCCGTCGAAGTCCTCCGCCTCGACGCCCGGGGCCGATCGCTCGACGACGACCAGCGAGATCGCCTCGGGCTCCGCGCCCGTCCGCAGCGCGACGACGAAGAGATCCGCCGAGCCGGCATCCGTGACGAAGAGCTTCTCGCCCGAGAGGATCAGCTCGTCCCCGTCGGCCTTGGCCGCCGCCTGGATGCCCTCCGGCGACAGCGTGTCGCTCCGTTCGAGGAATGCGAAGGTGCCCACCGAAGTGCCCGCAGCGAGTCCGGGGAGCCAGCGGGCCTGCTGCTCCGAAGAGCCGAATCGTTCGATCGCCTTCGAGGCCAGCACGGTCGAGATCAGCGGCGAGGGAAAGAGCGAGCGCCCCGTCTCCTCGAGCACGACGATCAGGGTCTCGAGATCCAGCCCGACGCCCCCATGCTCCTCGGGCATGGTGAGGCCCACCCATCCGAGCTCGGCCATCCGGGCCCAGAGGGCCGGGTCCGTCGACGCTCCCGACTCGCTGATCTCACGCACCCGCTCGAGGGGTGCGTGCTGATCGAGCAGCTTCCGCACCTCTGCCCGGATCAGCTCCTGCTCTTCCGTGAATCCGAAATTCATGCTTTTCCCTCGGGGTCAAGGCTCGAGCGGCCGATCGCAGCCTAGCTTCGGCCGCTCGTCCCTTCCAACCTCCTGCGACCTCGTCGACCCGACTGCCGGACGCAAGGGGCTCGCCGGGTCCGAAGGGGGCGACGCGATCTCCATTCCGATTCCGTATCCAAGAATGGGGTTTATCGGCTACACTCGATCGAGGCGCTGAGGGGCGGCGTCTGGAGCCCGCACCCCAAGGAGGATCCCATGCGAACGCGTTCGCTCGAATCGAGGTCCCGAGTCATCCGGGTCCGTGTCAAGGCCGTCGTTCTGGCGCTCGGGATGGCCCTCGGACTGAGCCCCCTTCCCGCCTGGAGCGACGTCGAGCGGACGGAAGCGGGTCGGTCCACCCGGACGGGGCCCAAGGGCCTGCAGCGCGCGCTCGATCATCTGTCGTTCGAGGAGCCGGGAGGTCGCTCCCGCGAGTCGGGCCGCCAGATCCGCAACGGCCGGC
>CAYXLY010000192.1:0-8370 GCA_964466005.1 uncultured Spirochaetaceae bacterium
CCTGGACCTTCGGCATCGCGCACCACGTCTGCTCCCGATCCTACCGGCACTGCTCGCGCTGGATGGTCGGCCCGCGCGGAGCGAGCCTGGCGGAGGAGACGCCGGTCGAGGCGATGATCGAGCGGCGGATCGACGCGAGCCGGGCGCTCGCCCGCTGTGACGAGGTGCTGAGGTCTTCACGGCGGCCCGACCACCGCGAGATCTTCCGCCTCCACTACGGCCAGCGGAAGTCGATCCGCACGATCGCCAGCGAGGTCGGCAAGTCGAGCGAGGCGGTGAAGGTGAGCCTGCGGCGGAGTCGCGCCGCGCTGACCGAGGGCGTGCCGGAGCTCGCGGCGGTCCTCGATCGGGTGGCGCTCGGCGGCTAGACCGGTCGGCGGGCAGGCGCAGGCCGATGGTCCGAAGCGCGGCGGACCGGCCCCCCTGCAGCGCGGCAGCTCGGCAGCCCGGCCCCCCTGCAGCGCGGCAGCCGGTAGGCCGCTAGGCCGGCGCGCGCGAACGGCCGATGCGCCCGGAGCCGAGTGGCTCGGCGCCCCCTCGGCCATCACCGCGGCCATCACCCTCGGCGTTCGCTCAGCGATCGCCGTCCAGGCCGGCCCGTAGCAGCGGGAGGGCGCGGTCGGTGCCCATCGTCGTGAGGAGGGTGGTGAGCTTCGGCCCCTTCGGGCGGGCGATCAACAGATCGTAGGCGTGGGGATAGAAGTCCTGGGGCGTCAGCGCCGTGCCTTCGAAGAGCGTCTTCAGGTGGGGCACGAGGTCCGCCTCCGAGATCCCGGGCTCGGCCTCGAGGATCGCCACCAGGCGGGCGAGGACCTCACGCTCTTCGCCGCGGAGCGGAGTCGGCCGAGGCGTCTCGCGAATCCGGTAGCGGAACTCCTCGGGCGCATGGCGATCGATCCAGGCCCAGACGCGCTCGGCGCGCTGTATCAGGCGCGCTCTCTCCGCCTCGGTCGCGACCTCGCCCGTCGACGCATAATGCTCCAGCGTCCGGTCGAGGTCCCCGTCGTAGATCTGCAGGATCATCGAGAGGGGACGAAAGGCGGGAACTCGCGTGGGCGCGCTGCCGGGCTCGATCCTGGTCGGCTCGACGCTCGAGAGCTCGATCGTGCGCCGCACGATCTGACGCTTCTTGTCCTTCTTGCTGCCGTCGTCGGGCTCGTGGGCCGTCGCCCTCGCGCGATCGTAGTCCTCGTAGAGCTTGATCACGTCGACGTCGAAGGAGATCTGGAACTCGGAGCTCGGCCGCTGGCTCGCGAAGATCCAGCGCAACATCTCGGGCTCGTAGATCTCGAGGCATTCCGCCACGGTCACGGCGCCGCCCGTCGAGCTCGAGATCTTGCCGCCCGCGCCCTTGATTCGCACGAAGTCGTAGGCGACGTACTCGGGCGCCTGCCAGTCGTAGACGGGACCGACGATCTGCTTCGCGGTATCGAAGGAGCCTCCGGCGGAGCTGTGGTCCTTGCCGCCGGGCTCGAAGCAGACGCGCTCGAAGGCCCAGCGCATCGGCCAGTCGACACGCCAGGGCAGCTTCACGTCGCCGCCCTCGCGCAGGTCGACGTGCGTCTTCTCTCCGCAGGATCGACACTGCATCCCGACCGCCCACTCGCCGTCCCAGTCGAAGTCGACCTCGTCGCGATGGCAGGAGCCGCAGAAGCCCGCGAGCGGGAGCCAGTCCTCCGGGAGCGGCGTGCTTCGGAACTGGTCCAGGATGCCGCGAATCACGTCCCGATTCTCGAGCGCCCGGCGGATGCCCTCGGCATAGCGGCCCGCGCGGTAGCAACGCGACTGGCGGATGAACTCGGGCTCGATGCCGAGCGGGGCGAGGCTCGCTTCGAAGCGTTCGACGTGATGGCTCGCGTAGCTGTCGGTCTCGCCGAAGGGGTCGGGCACGTCGGCGACGCTCCGCCGGAGATTCGCCTCGAGCATCGCCTGCTCGGGCATGTCCCGGGGCACCTTGCGAAAGACGTCGAAGTCGTCCCAGGAGTAGATGAACCGGACGGGGATGCCCTGATCACGCAGCGCGCGCGCGACGAGGTCGACGGTCATCACCTCGCGGAAATTCCCGACGTGGACCACGCCCGAGGGCGTGATCCCGGCTGCGACCACGATCGGGTCCGCGTCGGGATGCGCCGCGCGCACACGGCGTGCCGCGAGATCCGCCCAATGCGAGTAGTAGGGATCGAAATCCGACGCCGCCATGACCGCTGCCTGCCCTCCGCGCGACGGAGTGTGGCAGCGGTTTCGCCGGCTGCAAGTCGACGACCGGTCCCGGACGGGCCCGGAGCCCGGATCAGGCCGAGGCGGCGGCGCCCTTCGGCAGGACCGACCGATCGGCGGCCGCCTGCTCGCGGCGGGCATCGGCCTTCTGATACAGGGCCTCGACGTCGCGGAGCGACCCGAGCAGCCGGCCGTAGAGCCGGATCTTCAGACCCTCGAGACCCGCGTACGCGATCAGGGCGAAGACGCTCGAGGTCAGCGCGATCGCGAGCGCGCCGAGCTCGAGGGAGTCGTCCGCGAGATGCATCGACAGGAAGAGGATCAACATGCCTCCGGTCGTGCCGATGAAGCCGATCGGCGGCAGCAGGCTCGCGTACATCGTGATGAGCCGCGCATAATGATGCTCGTACTCGTTGATCGTGTACTGGCGCGTCGCATCGAAGACGAAGTCGGAGGGTTGACCCTCCCGCTCGCCCTCGCGCAGGGATTTCTGGAGCACGCGCAGCATCAGGAGCGCCAGCGGCTCGCCGCCCGACCTCCGCTCGCTCTGCCCCCGTCGAAGCTCCTCCGACGAGACCCGACGGGTCGCGCTCCAGGCGCCGAGCGCCGTGCGCAGGCCCTGGACGAAGGGAACGCAGACGGCAGCCAGGGCCAGCCCCGTGACCAGCCAGGTCATCATCTCATCCCCGAGAATCGCACTCGACATCCTTCGATCTCCCGGCCTTCCCGGCCTCTGCGCACCGTCGTCCCGCTCCGCGGCCGCGACGCGACGCGCTCGCCACGATCGCCACCGCTCGTCCGCTCTCGTCGCCGCTCGTCCGCGCTCGCCCGCGCTCGTCGCCGCTCTTCAATCCGCTCCGTGCCCGCTCAGCTGCCCCACTTGTCCTGGCGAAGCATCGTGAGCGCCTCACCGAGGGGATGCTGCTCGCCCACCGGATACTGGACGAGCATGCTCTCGCGGCCCTGGTAGCGGATCTCGATGTCCTCGATCGCGCGTTGGACCTTTCGCGTGTACCGCATGTCGGTCAGGATCTGCGCCTTCATGAATCGCAGGTTGGCGTCGAGCGCCATGACCTCGGGATGGGTGCTCTGCCAGGCGGGTCGCAGCAGCGGGTCGAGATGCTCGGCGAGGTACTGCGAGAGGAAGTCGTCGAGCAGCGCCACGCTCCGGCTGTCCCGGCGATCGCTCAAGCTCTGCACGGTCGCGTCGAAATGCAGCAGGTCCCGCCAGGCCCGATCGAGATCCATCCGCCGCTGGGCCAGAGCCTCCCCGCCGAGCGGAGCCTCCTCCTCGATCTCGACGCTCTCGTTCGCGCCATACGACGACCCCGGCCCGCCGCCCGCGCAGCCCGTCGCCAGCCCGCCCAGAGCCAGCAAGGCGAGGATCGCGCCCAACGCACGCCCGGCCGCGCCACCGCGTTCCCGCAATCCGTCCGTCTCCCCGTCGATCTTCCGCATCCCGCTTCCCTTCCTCTCGCTTCCGGCGTCCGAGCGCCGGTCTCGTCGCGTGTCCCGGGCTCTCGCTTCCCGGACCTGGCCTACGGCTTCCCGCTCCTGGCCCTCGTGATCTCGCGACTCCCCGCCCTGGCCCTCGCGATGCCCTAGCCCTCGTGATAGAGGCGCCGCAGCAGCGTGTGCACCGGATGCTGTCGCTGGCTGCGAAGCTCCGGCGCCAGCGCCTCGCTCTCGACCACGGCGCGGTAGAGCGGCAGGGCCCGGGCGCGCGCGGAGATCTGCTTGTCGAGCTTCGCCAGCTGCCGGCCGCCGTCCTCGAGCTTGCGCGCGATCCGTCGCGACTCGGCGGTCCCGAACCGGACCGGATCGCCGCCGCCGCCTGCCTGCGAGGGCGCGGCGGGGAGCGACTCCGAGGAGCCCGATGCGGTATCCCGGCGCGTGGCGAGCGCCTCGAGCTCTCGCGAGAGCGATGCGCGTCGGGTCTTCAGCTCGTCGAGGCTCTTCTCCAGCTCGCTGAGCCCGCTCGCGTTGGCGAAGCCCATGTACATGAGCACCAGCTCGTCGCCCAGGGCCCGGCGGAAGACCTCGATCGTGGGCGATCCCGAACCCCCCTGCTCGATCCAGGCGGCCGCGTGACGCGAGCTCGAGGCGACCTCCGCGATCGGGCGGGCCAGCGCGAGGAAGTCGTTCGAGCGCCCCCGCCGCTCGAGCGCCGTCGTCAGCGCCGGCCAGAGCAGCCGATCGAAGGGGAAGGCGCGCAGGGCCAGCTGATAGCGCTCCACCGCGAGCTGGATCTCCGCCGGCCCGGGGTTCGCGACTCCGTAGGCGACGAAGGCGTCGCCGTATCCGCGCGCGGCCTCGTAGGCGGCGAAGTAGGCCGAGTCGGGCACGAAGTCCGTCGCGTCGGGGACCGCATAGCGCTCGAAGTGCGCGAGGTAGCGGGCGTAGAGCCGGGTCGCGTTGCGAGTGAGCTCGGCGCTGCGAGCGGGGTCCTCGAGAGCGCGCGAGATGTAGTAGTCGGCGCTGTTCAGGGTGGCCTCCTGGACCTCCTCCCAGAGCGAGCGCATCGACTCGAGGTAGGACTCGTAGCCGCTCTTCCGGAAGCCCTGTCTCTTCCAGTCCCCGTCCCGAGCCTCGTAGAGCAGGCCGTAGACCTGCAGCGCGCCCTCGATGGTGAAGGGGATCTCGACGTCGGGGTCGACGCCGAGCCGCTGCTTCGCGGCGTGGACCTCGCCCATCTGTCGGAGGACGCGCTTGTAGACGGCCGCCTGGCCGGAGGGCGTCTGGGCCAGGTCGATGGCCCGCCCGTAGGCGCTGGCCGCGGAGCGGATGGCGGCGATCGTGCGGTCGGAGAGGCCCTCGCTCGCGAGCAGCCCTCGACTCGCATCGTGGGCCTTCGTCGCCTCGAAGAGCACGAGGGTGAAGGTCAGGCTGCCGCCGTCGGACTCCGGCCCCTCGAGACGATGGATGATGCGCTCGAGATAGTCGCGCACGGAGGCCTCGACCGGGATCACGTCGGGATGCGCCCCGACACGCTGATCGGCCAGCAGCCGGACGACCGAGGCGAGCGCGTCCAGCCCGCGCCCCATGCCCATCTCCTGGCTCCGGAGCAGCACGAGGCGGGCCACGTTCTCGAAGACGTAGGGCAGTGCGGAGACGAATCCGGAGTTCGCCGACTGGGAGAGCGAGAGCGCCTGGAGCGTCTCGAAGGGCGACTCCAGGGGAACGACGACGTCCATCCAGAGCCCGAGCACGTGACGGACGAAATCCGTGTCGCTGCCGCGCTCGAGGGCCCGATGGGCCTGGATGTAGTGGTACCAGTAGCGATCCTCGTGACGGCTGCTCGGATCGGAGAAGGCGGCGATCGTGTCTACGCTGTGGTCGAGATGGCGCGGCTCACGCGTCGCGAGGTATTGCAGCAGCTGCGCGATCGCCCGCCGGCGCGTCTGCATCGACTCCTCGCCGCCCTGCGCGTCCCGATCCTCGAGCGTGCGCTTCACCCAGGCGTCGAGCGGGAGACCGGTCTCCTTCGCATAGCCCGTCAGCCGATTCGCGAGCGCCTCGGAGTCGGCCGAGCTGAACACGTAGGCGAAGTCGAGATAGTCCTCCCAGGCGGCGGTCGCGGTCGCCGCGCCGGAAGCGCCCGGCGAGCCCGGCGAGCCCGGGGCTGCAGAGGCCGCGAGCGGCGCCACGGCGAGGACGAGCGACAGGCTCACCAGCGCGAGGGCGAGCCGGCGAAGCGGGTCGTGCTTGTGATTCGTGGACATGATCCCCATCCTCTTCATGACTTCCTCTTCGGCTTCGACCACGAGAGCCGGATGCGCCGAGAGCGCGAGACCGGCGCGAAGCCCCGATCGACGCCGACGCCCGGACTCACCGCGAGGCCCGGACGCCCGCGGACTCCAGGTCCTCGAGGCATCGAAGCGCGTGGCGCAGCTCGCCACAGCGATCCTCCACCGGCCGACCCGGGGCCCGCTCGATCCGCATCAGGAACGCGTTCAGGTTCCGCGTCTCGACGAATCGATAGGTTCCCGCCGAACTTGCGCATTCCTTCTGCGTCGTAACGGCCGCCACGACCGCCTGCTTGAGGCGATCCTCCTCGCGGTCGCTCAGGCAGGCCGCGAGCTCGCCCAGCGGAACCCCCGCCAGGCCGGGCCGATCCTCGGCGGCGAGCTCGGAGCCGGGCCCGGCGACGGCGACCCGCGCGACGCGGCCTCCTCGCGCGGCCGGGGTCGCCTCCGGCAGGGACGGAGCGGACAGCGGCGCCGCCGCCGGACGCGGCGCGCGGCGAGCGCCGCTCGGGACGCTCGGCCGCTCCCGTCGGCGGACGACGGGCCGGGCGGGCGCGTTCGAACGCTCCGGCGCGGGCGCGGCCGGCACGGCGGGCGCCGGCGGCGCGATGCCGGGCAGCGTTCGCGGCCGGGAGCCCGGGCCCGGGCTCGAGCTCGCGACCCGGAAGCCTCGTCGGGGCGCCGCCTCCTCGGGGACCTCGACGGCGGGCGCCGCCGGAGCGCTCGGCGCGCTGGGACGGACGGCGGGCCGCGCCGACGGCGTCGGCCTTCGGACCGGCCGATCGACCCGCGTCTGCGGCCGGGGCGGCGCGGGCGACGCGACGGCCGTGGACGCGGCGGCGAGGTCGATCGCCGGACGCGGCTTCGAGGGGATCCCGGCCCGGGCCGGCGCACGCGACGGACGGGCCGCACGGTCGGGCGAGGGCGCCGGAGGCGGCGGCGCGACCCGAGCGACCTTCGGCATCGCCGGCGGCCTCGGCCGGGCGGCCGGCTTCGAAGGCGGCGGCGAGCGCCGCGGGAGCGGCGGCGGAGGCGGCTCGGGCCGCGCGGCGAGGCGCGGCGGGGTCTCGGGCGGCGGCGGCGCGGGGACGGCGCGAGGCTCGGGCGCAGGCGGAGGAGGCTTCGGCGCCGCGACCTCGACGAGCGGCTCCTCGACCTGTGGCTCGGGCGGAGCCGGACGCACGGGCTCGGGCAGCCGCTCGTCCACGGGAGTCGGCGGCGGGCTCGAGGGGAGCAGCACGACCTCGATGGCGGAGTCGGAATGGTCGCGCGTCAGCGTCGCCACGAAGGCGGCCACGATCAGGAGACCGAGCGCCAGCGCGGGCAGCTCGCCCCCGATCCGGCGCAGGCTCGCGCGCGGCCCGCCGTCGGTCAGCTCCTCGCCGATCGCCGCCAGCCCGGCGCGCAGACTCGCCCGGCCCGCCCGATGGGGCTCGGGGGCGATCGCGATGCGCGCCGCCCCGAACCCGTAATGCCGTCGGACCCGCCAGGTGCTCATCCCCGGTCGAAGACCCGACTCACGGCGGCGCGGCGGCGACCGGGCCAGAGCTCCTCGAGCAGCGCCGCGGCCTGCAGCATGTCCTGGCTGCGCGAGTCCTCGTGGGGCGCGAGCATCGGCTTCAGTCCGCGCTCCTGCTTCAGGCGGGCGAGCCGGTCGCGCAGGTCCTCGGCCAGCAGTCGCCGGCCGGCCTCCCGCGCGACGCCGCCCTCGACGCGGACCAGCTCCCAGGGGCTCTCCACCGAGGTCTCCGGCGGATGCACGCGCAGCTGCCAGACCTCCTCCGCCGAAGAGCCCATCTCCGTGGAGGCCGCCGCACCCACCTTCGGCACGATCATCTCACCGAGATCCGGGATCCGGGCCCCCGGATCCGGCGCGAGCTGCGTCATCGCGATCAGCATCAGGAATGCCAGATCGACGAACGAGAACAGCCACGCCGGCGCTCCGCCGTCGGACGACTGATGCATCACCCCTCCTCCATAGACCGTCCGTCCGGTTCCGGCCTAACGCACCTGCGTGAAGGCGATCAGGCTGCTCGGATCCGAGACCAGGGCGTTGCCCGGAAAGAGGGTGTTGAAGTCGCCCTCCTCGCCGTGCAGCGCCATGTAGTTGAGCACCGCCATCTGGGCGAGCGCCTCGGGATTGTTCGCGACCAGGGTCGCGGACGTCTCCACCGTGCCCGAAGATCGGAAATGCCCGACCTGCCTCGAGGTCGCGAAGGCCGGCACGAGATCGGGCTTCCCGCTCTTGCGATAGATCAGCATCACGCCGGCTGCCGTGCTCGAGTTGTCCGAGCGCCAGATGAACTTCCCTCGGCCGTCGGCGGAGTCGTCGACCTGGCCGTCCGAGGAGAGAGAGCCGTCGCTGAAGATGAAGAGCATGAGCTCGCCGACCAGGGGGTTGCGCTCG
>CAYXLY010000193.1:0-2232 GCA_964466005.1 uncultured Spirochaetaceae bacterium
CCCATCATGCGCGAGACGCGCCATCGGATCGGAGAGTGGGCCTGGACGAAGTCCGCCATCTCGGGCGCGCCGTCGACGAAGGCCTCCAGGAGCTCCGGGTCGGCCTGCTCCTGCGCGAGATGGCGCAGGTAGACGAGGGCGTTCTCGCGCGAGTCCGCGATGCCCTCGGCGGCCATGAACGAGTTGTTGGGCACCCAGGCGACGCCTCCCGAATGGCCGGTGCTGCCTCCGACGACCGCGCGCTTCTCGAGCGCGACGACCCGGGCGCCGTGCACGGCGGCGGCGAGCCCGGCGACCAGCCCCGTTCCGGTCCCGACGATCACGACGTCCGTCTCGAGATTCCAGGGCAGCGGGTCGTCCGTCTGCGACGGAGCGCAGGCGACGGAGCCGCTCGCGCCGAGCGCCACTCCGGCGGCCGCGTGACCGAGGAAGCGGCGTCGGCTCCATCTCGGGCTCCCCTGCGTGGAAGGGGCGGGAGCAGACCGGTCTCTCTGTCCCGGCGCGGTGGGTGACTCGCTCTTCATCGATTGCCTCGTGCCCCTCCCTGGGAAGGTCGCTCGCGCGAGCCGGTCCCCGCCGACGTGAAGGGGGCGGCTCGAAGGTCTCCGGAGAAGCGGGTCCACGATACCGAGACGGACGCGCCAGGGCATGGGCGCGCGAGGAGGCGGCCGACGCGGGCGAGGCCATCAGGCCCTCCGCCGCTTCGAGGGGGTCCGACTCCCCGGAACGGAGGTCTCGAACGGCTCGTCTTCCCGACGGGCTCGATCGACGGGCGGCGGCCGACGGCGTCATCGGGACCGATCGGCCGGCGGGGTGGCGTGCGCGAGGCGGATGGATTCGCGTACCCTGACTCCTCACCCTTCGAGCGACTGGAGGCATTCGATGACGTGTCCGTACGGATCGCGATCGGGCGACGGGATCGGCCGATGATCTTCGTCTTCGAGGTCCGGGTCCGCCCGGGACACGACGCCGAGGAGTATGCGGAGGCCTGGATCGAGGCCAGTCGGATCATTCAGTCCCACGCGGGCGCGCAGGGAACCCGGCTCCATCGGATGATCGGTCGCTCGGATCGACTGCTCGCGATCGCCCGCTGGGAGTCGAAGGCGGCGCGCGACGACGCCGAAGGTCGAAGGGATCCCCGCGTCCAGGCCATTCTCGACGAGCAGGCACGCTACGTGGACGTCGAGATCATCGGTGAGTTCAACGAGCCCGAGTGGGTGGTCTGGCCTCCCGGCGACGAGAGCCCCGAGCGATCGGAGTGAGCCGCGCGATGCACGCGGGCCTTCGGGCGGCCCGGTCGACCGCTGAGATCCTTCGGCGGGGTCTGGCTCCGCGCCGCGGCATCGGGGTCATCCTGCTGGTGCTCGGCCTCGTGTTGTCGCCGGCCGTCGGTCGATCCTTTCGGGTCCGCGGGGAGCCAGGCGCCTGGGCTCGCTGGGACGCCGCGCCCCGGATCGTGTCGGGCGAGGAGAGATCACTCGACGGCGGCCTGCGCTACGCGATCGAAGGCGGCTCCCATGCCGAGCTGCGCGACCAGCTTCGTTGGGTCCCCGAGGCACCGTCGGTGGAGGACTTCCGAGCGGCCATCGTCCGGGCGTTCGCGCACTGGGCGGTCGAGGATCCGGCGACCGGTCTTCCGGCCGGCTTCTGGTTCGTCGAGGACCTCGAGACCGAGGCCGTCGACGATCCCGGAGATCCATCGCATCCGCAGGGCTTCTTCGGGCTGAATCGCGGCGCCGAGATCGACCTCTTCGTCGAGATCCCGCATGCGGGGCCCGAGTTCGGGGCGAGCGTCGCCGTCTTCGTGGATCCGGATGCGCGCGAGCTGACCCTGACATCGGGGACGACGGGCTATCCCGGCTGGGTCATCACGGGCGCGGACATCCGGATCAATCCCCGCTATGCGTGGACGCTCTCCGCCTTCGAGCTCCTCCTGGCCCACGAGATCGGGCACGCGCTCGGTCTCGGCGATGTGGATGCCCGGTCGGAGGAGACCGAGGCGGATCTCGAAGGCGAGACTCGAGTCAGGCTGGATTCGGGCAGTGTCTTCCTGGACGACGACTACGACCCTTCGACGAGCGCGCGCGCCCGGGCGACGCTCACCAACTCCTTCGCCCTTCGGATCGACCCGCTCGATCCCGATGCGTCGGATCTCGTGTCCCATGCGGGCGACATGAAGGGAGATCCCGGACTCGACACGCCGGGCGTCGAGCTCCTGATGGAGACCGAGGG
>CAYXLY010000193.1:2242-8357 GCA_964466005.1 uncultured Spirochaetaceae bacterium
CCAAGCCCTACACCGAGGGCATCTTCGATCTCCTGCCGCTCCAGCGGGCAGGGCGACCGATCCTCCAGAACGACGAGATGGCCGCCCGCCAGTTCCTGTATCCCGTGCTTCCCCCGCGTCGGGGACCGTCGCTCGCCTCGGGTCTCCTGCTCGGGGCGGGGCTGGTCTCGGCGGGTCTCGGGATCGGCCTCGCCGTGCGTCGGCGGGGTCCGGGACGGTGAGGTCCACCGGAAGGGCGCCCAGGCACACGCTCCGCGTCGGCTGTCCTCTGCGGTGCTCGTTTGGATCTTCTCCGCGATCGAGAGGATTCTTCCCGCAGGGGTTCTGACTTCGACAGCGTGCGGGCAAAGAAAAACCCCCGGGGCCACGAAGGCTTCCGAGGGTTCTTCTTGTGGTAGCGGGGGAGGGATTCGAACCCCCGACCTCCGGGTTATGAGCCCGACGAGCTACCTGGCTGCTCTACCCCGCATCAATCTGGGTCGCGGATGGTATGGCGCGTCGTCATTTTGTCAATCGCGAATCCAGCTCGATCGTCGGCTCCGAGCCGCGCTTCGTCTTCTGAGGCGGATCGCCGGATCGCCGGATCGACCGAGCCGACGCGGGTCCGCGGGCACTCCCGGAGTCGCCGGACCGGCAGAACGAGGGCAAATCGAGGGCACGATCTCCGAAAGGAGGCGATTTCCGGGTGGCCCACCCCACGAAGGACCAGGAGGCATTGCCATGCTGAAGGTCAAGACCGGGTTGCGAATGGGAGAGCTGCTGATCGTGGGCTTTCTGGTCATCGGTCTGGCCGGGCCTGCCCTTGCCGGCAATGTGTGGTCGTGGGTCACCGACGATGGGACCTACGCCTTCACGGACGATCCGAAGCGGATTCCGGCACGCCACCGAGGCGAAGCACGGACGAGACCCATGGGAGAGCTGACTCGCTACGAGCGCTATACCGAGGTCTCGACCGATTCCGACGAGCCCTATGCGGAGCGACTCCGCGCACGGCAGACGGAGCTTCGTGCGGAGGCGGGGACGGCACCTCTGGGTGCAGTCATCGGGGCACCGCCGACGCAGGGCGCGGGGGTCGTCTATGCGATTCCGGCGACCGGCGGACGCGGGAACGCGGGCTCGGGTGCGTCGATCATGGTGCCGTTGAGGAAGGGACAGACCCCGTCTGACCCGGAGCCGACGACCGTCGAGAGCATCCGGGTGAGGTCGCGCGAGAGCCTGGCCACCCGTCACTTTACAGTCGTCAAGCAGGGCGACCGCATCGTGACCGTGATCAAGGGCGAGCGCCGCCAGAGAAGTCTGGAGGATGCTCCGTTCGAGAGCGAGCTCGATCTCTAGGATCGAGCGGGTCCGCCCCGTGAAGGCCGAGGCCTTCGCGGGGCGTCACCGTCCAGATTCTCAGTCGTCGTCCAGATAGAGCGGATTGCGGCCGGCGTCGCGCTCGTCGGAGCTCGAGTCGCTGCCATCCGGAGCCGCCGGCTCCGGCACGACGATCTCCTCGTCCTCGACCTCGTAGAGCCATCCGGGCAGGGCGCCCTCGCGACGGGCCTCCACTCGGAGCGCCTCGATCTCCTCCCTCACGGTGCGAAGCTCGGCCTCGGCCTCGGCGGCCTGCGCGAGCAGCCGCTGTCGGGCGCCACCACGGGGGTAGTTCCTGCGCTGGGCCTGTGCGTAGTCCTCCCGCGAGCGTCGCGCATTGCGCTCGAGCAGCGCTGCGTTCCGGAGCAGCATTCGGTAGCGCTCCTGCCAATACTGCTTCTGCGCCTGGAGCTCCTCCTCGGTGGCCAGCTGCGCCCGCGCCGTCGGCACCGCCGACAGCGAGGTGAACGTCGCGGCGATCAGCCCCAATGCCAGCGCGAGACCGAGCCGGGTCACGAGTCGGCGGGCTCGGGATCGGCATCGGAATCGGCATCGGAGAGAGGGGTCGGGGGTCTGCATGGCGCCTCCTTCACGCGGCTCCGGTCCGGTCGGCCGGCCGGCAGCGAGCTCCAGGATTCAGGCCGGCACGCTCGGCGTGCTCGGCGTACGTGGATAGTGATCATTCACGTAGTGGTCGAGCTTCTCGATCGCGCGCGCGTCGATCTCGAGAAAGCGAAGCCCCGTGCAGTCGATGCCGTCCTCGGAGGGGCCCCGCCAGATCACCTGGGCGGTCGGTGCGACGAGATCTTCCCGGCCGTCGAGACGGAAGGTGAGGGAGACCTCTTCGCGCTCTTGGAGCGGCAAGGAGGCGTTCAGGAGGAGTCCGCCCCGGCTGACGTTGCGGACGATCCCCTCGATCCGCTGACCGCGGGCGGTGATCTCGACGGGCTGCTCGATCCGAGCGCGCGGGAGTCCGCGCGGCGAGCGGGTGTCGGCCAGTCGGCGGACGCTCGCGATCAGCGTATCGCGTTCGAGGGGCTTGAAGAGCACCTCGTCGCTGCCGGCCCGGACGGCGTCGCCGTGGTCGCGGGGCGAGTCGGGACGCGCGAGCAGGATCACTCGGGGCGTCCGTGCACCCGGGGCGGACTTGAAGAGCCGGCAGAGCTCCGTGCCGGCGAGGTCCGGCAGATGCATGTCCGCGATCACGATCTGGGGAGCGCGGACCTCGGCCGTCCGGAACGCCTCGGCTGCATTGGCGGCGAGGTCGACGGGTCCGGATCGGGCGAGGAAGACCGAGCCCAGCTCGCGAAACATCGGGACATCGTCCACCAGGAGAATGCGGGTCGCAGTCGGCATCTTTCCTCTCGACTCTCCTCTCGACCTCGAGCTTCCGATTCGTCGCGTCAGCGGGCAGCGAGCGCCGGCAGCCCCTCGAAGAGGGATCGGACGCGCCACTCGTTGCGTAGCCCATCGCGAGACCACTCCTGGATCTCGGAGATCTCCGTCTCGTAGGGGCTGTGAGGGAAGTAGAGGGTGTAGACCACCTTGATCGTGGCCGTCTGCTTGGCGTCGTCGAGCTCGACCGACTCCGACTCGTAGCCGGTGAAGCGGGCGTCCTCGAGCTCGTTCATGCGTTCCAGGAAGGCGTCGCGATCGTCCTTGGGCACGAAGCTCTTGGCCTTCTGGAACTCCGACCACCTCATCAGCACCGTGTAGCGATGCTGAGCCTCCTCCAGGGTCTGCGCGCGATCGAAGGGATCGCCCAGGCGGATCTCTCCATTGGCGCAACCGAGCGCGCCGATCCCGAACGCTCCGGCGACGAGCAGCCCGAGCAGGGTCGCACGCTTTCGCGCGGACGCGGGGCAGCTGGAGCGGGCAGCCGAGTTCGTCATCCTGATTCTCCCATCCGGGCGGCGGCCGCAGCGCGCAGGGACCGGCAGACGCCGGCGGAGAGCGCCGCGGATTCATGTCGATCTCTTCGGCGCGCGTCCCGGAGTTCTTCAGTGCGATTGTGATAGGCTTGATCCCCCGAAGGAATCCTCACAGCGCATGGGAATCGGGAATGAGCCTTCTCGGAATCGATGTCGGCGGAACGAAGCTGGCGATGGCCGTCGGGGGCCGCGATGGGGCGCCGACCCATCGCATGCGCCGAGCGATCGCGCTGACCGGGGACTGGCGGCGTGATCTCGAGGTCCTGACGGACGACGCACGACGACTGCTCGAGGAGGCGACGAAGGCCGGGGCCTCGCCGCTCGAGCGGATCGGGGTCTCAGTGCCCGGCCCGCTCGATCGGGAGGCGGGCCTCCTGCTGAATCCGCCCAACCTGCCGGGCTGGTCCGAGGTGCCGGTCGGCTCCGTGCTCGAGGCCGCGTTCGGGGTCGAGACGCGTGTCGAGAACGATGCCAACGCGGCGGCTCTGGCGGAGTGGCATTTCGGCGCCGGACGGCTGCAGCGGGACAGCCTCGTCTATCTGACGATGTCGACCGGGGTCGGCGGGGGGCTCATTCTGGGCGGCCGCCTCCATCGCGGCGCCCATGGAGGAGCCGGCGAGCTGGGCCACGCGGCGGTGGAGCTTCCCGGAATCGTCTGCGCATGCGGCCTGCAGGGATGCCTGGAGGCCTATGTGGGCGGGAATGCATGGCGCGATCGGCTGCGTCGGGTGACGCCCGACGAGAGCGACGTGTTGGCCCGGGCCGGCGGTGCGAAGGAATCCATCCGCCCCGAGCATCTGGTCGAGGCGGCCCGCACGGGGGACGCCTTCGCGCTGCGGGAGATGTCGCGCTGGCTCGACTATCTCTCCCGGGGCCTCGCGACCCTCGTCATGACGCTCGAGCCCGAGGTGATCGTCCTGGGCACGATCGCGGTCGCCGCCGGAGAGGAGCTCTGCTTCGCGCCTCTGCGGGAGCGCGTGGCCGCCCGCCTCTGGCCGCATCAGGCGGCGCGCCTCTCGATCGTGCCGGCGGCCCTGGGAGAGGATCTGCCCTATCGCGCGGGGCTCGCCGTGGCGCTCGAAGGGGAGGCGAGCGAGCCAGACGCGGGAGCCCGCTGAGGGCCGTAGGGTCGTACGATCTCGGGCCCCTGGGACCCTTCGCCTCCCGAGCTCTCCCCGCACGCATCGCCGCCGCTCCCGGAAGAGGGCGCCGGCTCCTCTCCCCGGACCGTCGCCGCGTCCGACTTCAGAGCCTCGATCAGCGCGCGGATCGGCTCGAGGATCTCGCCCGACTGATGGGCGTTCTCGAGCAGGGCCATCACCGCGGCCGAGACGTCCTCGCTGGCCCGGGAGTGGACCGTCGTCTGCTCTCCGATCGCACGGACCATGTCGCGTATGCCCGAGATCGCCTCGGTGATGAAGCGACTGGCGGCGCGTTGCTCCTCCGTCGATCGATGCACGTGCTGACAGCTCTCGAGCGCGCGCTCTGCGTTGGCGAGCATCTCCTCGCTGGCGCGCCGCTGCTCGCTCATCGCCTCGGTGATCTGCTGGATGTGCAGGGAGGTCCTCTGGGTGGACTCGGCGACCCCCTTCGAGTTGCGCGACTGCTCGGCGGTGGCGCGCGCGATCTCGTCGACCCTTTCGCTGGCGTCCCGACAGGCCTCCTGGATCTCGAGCAGGGCGTCTCCGGCGGTGCGAGAGCGGGCCACGCCGGCCTGGACCGCCTCGATTCCCGCTTCCATGGCGCGCACGGCGCCCCCCGACTCGAGCTCGATGTCCGCGATCAGTCGCTCGATGTCCTGGGTGGAGCCTGCCGTACGCCGCGCGAGGGTCTTCACGTGATTGGCCACGACGAGGAAGGCCTTGCCCTGCTCGCCTGCCTGGGCGGCGATGATCGCCGCATTGAGGGAGAGCAGGTTCGTCTCGTCGTTGATCTCGTCGATGGCCGCGAGCACGCCGCCGATCTCGGAGACCCGGGAGACGAGGCCGGAGAGGCGTTCCTTCGCCTCGGTCGTCAGGGTCGAGATCCGTTCGATGTCTCGGATGGTCTCGTGCACGGCATCGGTGCCCGAGCCCGCGCCGGCATGCGCGCGTTGGGTCAGGACCGCGGCCTCGTGGGCGTGACTCGAGACCTCCTGGATGCTCCGGTCCATCTGAGTGACGGAGGTCGCCGTTCCCTCGGCCATCTGCTGGACCTGCTCGGCGCCCTCTGCGACCTGGCGGATCGAGGCTCCCATCTCGTGCACGGACGAGGTCGAGGCCTCCACGACCTCATGGAGGGTCGCCGCATTCCGAGTGACCTCTTCGATCGAGCTGCTCATCTCGAGAACCGACGAGGCGGACTCGTCGGAGGCCGAGAGGAGCTGCTCGACCTGCTCTCCGATGACCCCCATCGAGCTGCGCATGTGCGCGACGAGCGATGCGGTCTCTTCGACCGCTTCCTCCTGACCCGACGTGGAGGCTTCCAGCGAGAGGAAGGTCCGGTCCATCTGGCGGGAGAGCTCCCCGACGCGCCCGGCGAGCGCCCGGGCGTTCCGCCGGGCCTCGGGGATCTCGCGCCAGGCGGCATGCCAGGGCTCGAGAAGGGGGGCGAGGTCACCGAGCTCCCGCGGATCGACGGAAATCGGCTCGCCGAGACGGGCTGCAGCGACGCTCTCCTCGAGAACGCGCCGGCGGCGCGCGCCCTGGCGGCGGACCTGGAGTCCGGCGATGGCGGCGAGTCCGAGACCGGCGGCGAGCCCGAGCCATGGCGCGTCGAGTCCTCTCGAGACGAGCAGCGCGCAGGTCGCCGCAAGGGCTCCGGCCGCTCCGGTCCGGACCGGATCGGAC
>CAYXLY010000194.1:0-8343 GCA_964466005.1 uncultured Spirochaetaceae bacterium
GCGTTCCCATCCGGAGCGCGGCGTCCTGCTTTTGGAGGACATTCCCCTCTGTCGCCTAGCTCTCATGGGCTCCAAGCTATCATGAAGCTCGTCGCTGGAGGAACCATGCGAAGCCCCGCAATTCTCACGACCGTCCTTCTGACCCTGATGCTCGGCGCCTGCGGAGGAGAGGACGTCGCCGGAACCTATGTCCTCGACAAGGCGTTCCTCCGCGAGTCCTTGAGGGAGATGGCCGAGGGCCACGCCGACATGGAGGGCAAGAGCGCCGCGTCCATCGATCGAGCGGTACAGGCGATGTTCGAGCAGATCCTCGGCAGCTTGCAGGTCGAGTACGTCTTCGTCTCCGACGGCACGTTCTCGATGTCGGTGTCGGGCCAGATCGCCGGCCAGGCTCCCGAGGAGAGGCCCCTCGTCAACGGAACCTGGGAGCTCGAGGGGGACCAGATGACGCTCACCCTCGACGAGTCGGCACCCCATCCCACGTCGGGAGGAACGCAGACCATGCAGCTCGTGGACGGCAATCTCTATCCGGACCTGCCCGATGATGAGCTGCCTCTGCGACTCAAGAGGAAGGGCTAGGCCTCGAGGCCCCTTCGCGAATGACCAGGCAGGCGATGGGAAAGCGGTCGGTCGCGTTCGCGCTGGCGACTGCGTTGCTCGGGATCAGCCTCGGATGTGGCGGGGAAGAGCCTCCGCTTCCCGCGATCGGCGGTCAGCCGGATCGCAGCGGTCTCTCGGCCTGGCGTCGTTTCGCGATCGATCGGGTCCTCGACTACCGCGTCGCCAGCGGCGCGCGGGCGGGATTCGTCGCTCTCGTCGCACGCGGGGGGCGCGTCGTTCATGCGCGCGTGACGGGCATGGCCGATCTCGAGGCGGCCCGACCCATGACCCTCGACACGCGCTTCCATCTCGCCTCGATGAGCAAGCCCATCACGGCGGTCGCGGCCCTGATCCTGGTCGAAGAGGGGCGCCTCCATCTCGACGACGATGTCGCGGACTACCTCCCGGCCTTCTCGAGGCTCCGGGTCGTGCGCTCACGGAGCCCGGACGGGGACTTCGAGACCGAGCCGCTGAGGACGCCGATCCGTGTTCGCGACCTGCTGACCTTCCAGTCGGGCATCGGCGGGTACGAAGAGGGAGACGATCCGCTCGATCGTCTCTGGCGCTCTCCGGACATCGAGAGCGCCGGGCTCGGCTCGCTCGCGGATCGCATCGATCTCGTGGCCTCACGTCCCCTCTACGAAGAGCCCGGCCAGCGCTGGCGCTATGGCTGGTCCGCCGATGTCCTGGCGCGAGTGGTCGAGGTCGCCGCGGGTCGGCCCTTCGACGTCTTCTTGCGCGAGCGCCTCTTCGGCCCGCTCGGCATGGACGCCACGGGCTTTCCAGACGACCTGCCCGAAGACGCTCCCTTCGCCCGGCTCTACACCCACGACTCGGAGGGCGCGCTGGCTCGCGAGCGGCGATTCGAGGACTACGGGCGCGGCTGGACGCCGGGCGGCGGTGGGATGGTCGGGACGGCGCCCGACTACCTGCGCTTCGCCCTGATGCTGGCGAACGGCGGGGCGCTGGGAGACGTGCGGATCCTGCGTGAAGAGACCGTGGCCGAGATGACGCGGCTCCATGTGCCCTCCGGCGTGCTCGCGGACAGGGGGATGGAGGGGCTCGGCTGGGGGCTGGGCGTCTGCGTCGTCGCCGACGACGAGGCGACGAGGATGCCTTCGACCGACGGCGACTTCTGGTGGAGCGGCCGCTTCGGAACCTGGTTCGTGGTCAGCCCGGCGAACGATACGGTCGTCGTCGTGCTGCAGCAGACCGAGCGCGGAGAGCATTCGGACCTGCCCTGGGCGCCCCCGGTCGTGCAGGCGCTGGCGATGCCGTAGCGGCTCTGGTCCGCCCGGGCTTCTCCCCACTCCTCCCGTGCCCCCTTGCTCGTCGAGACTCTTCCTCGAGGCCTATCTGCTCGAGGGCTCCGAGCGGGGGGCCGCTCGGAGATAGGCGAGGCCCCCGCGCTTCACGTAGAGCGTGCAACCGATCTCCGAGCGTGGGCGATGCGCGTGCCCGACCGGAAGACGCAGCCAGCTTCCGGCCTCGAACTGGCCCGTCTCGTCGACCAACGCGCCCTCGAGCACGAAGATCTCGGTGCCGTCTGGATGAACCACCTCGCCGGGATCCGTGCCGGGCGCCCAGCGCTCGAGGCAGCTCACGTCGGAGTAGCCGGCCTGCTCGTAGAGCGGCTGGCGCTCGATGCCCGGCGTGCCGGTCGGCTGCCATGAGCCCTTGCGCGTGTCGATCACGACATGGCGTCGGTCGGCGCCCGGATACTGCCGCAGCTTCACGAGCAGCACGCAGCCGGGTCTCGAGAACGGCGCGTGCCGGAAGCCTTCGGGATTCAGCAGATAGGTCCCGGCCGGCCAGTCGCCATGCTCGTCCGAGAAGACGCCTTCGAGCACGAGGATCTCCTCGCCCTCCGGATGGTCGTGGGCCGGGAAGGTCGAGTCCGGCTCGTAGCGGACGATCGACGTGACCTGGCCCGACTCGGGCGGCCCGACGAGATGGACGCGCTTGCGCCAGACGCTCCCGCTCGGGCTGGACGTCCACTCCATCGCCTTCGTATCGGCGGAGGCCCGCACGCGAAGGTCTCCATGGAGACTCTCCTGCTGAGGCGGGCTCTGGCTGGACGGCATGTTGGACTCCTCGATGGCGGGTCCGCGCTCGCGAACGGGTTCCCGGGAAGCAGCTCCCGGGCTTCGATGCGCGGAGGGCTGAAGGCGATCGATTAGGAGCGGCAGGGGCTCACCCAGCCACAGCGGCCAGTCCCGGTGCTCGGCCAGGACGTCCCCGGTGAGAGCGTGGACCAGGATCGAGAGCTTCCCTCGACGCAGCATCAGCCACGGGACGATCTCTCCGAACGCCTCGGGAGGGAAATATACCTGGTACATGGGCGCGGTGTGGACCACGATCGCCCGGTCATGGATCCGTCCGAGGCGAGCCTCGGGATGGGTCCTCGCGATGTCCTCACGGAGCGCGAGGGCAAAGTCCCGTTCTTGCGGGTTGCGAAAATAGACGTGGGCATGAAACCCATGGATCGGCGGATGGACCCCGGGATCGCGGGGATCGGATTCGGGGCGCTTCGCGATCCGGTCGGACAGGGTGCGCTCGGACATGCTGCTCTCCCTCGGCGGCGCGCCGATCCCCGGCTCTTCCCGATGCCCGGGGATCGACGCACTGTGGTGATGGGTACGGGTGGTTCCAGAACAGTCGCGGGCGGCTCAGGCCGACCCTCGCGCGCGGGACGCCGCCGCGATGTCCGCGCCGCTGCCTCCCGGCCGCCGCCCGAGAGTCAGCCGTCCGGGGCCCTGGATCGCGATCGAGGCCAGCGCGATCGCGAGCGTGAGGGGGTACTCGATGCCCCCGCCGGCGGCGTCGAAGCCGCTGTGTGCCGTCGCCATCGCCACGATCATCGTGAAGATCATGGGCAGGGCGACCAGCCGGGCGAAGACCCCGGCCGCGAGGGCGAGCCCGCCGAAGAGCTCCGTCCCTCCGGCGAGCGCGGCCGACAGCGTCGGGAAGGGAATCCCCAGCCCGCCCATCCAGCCGGCCGTGCCCTCGAGGCCGTAGCCTCCGAACCAGCCGAAGAGCTTCTGGCCGCCATGAAACACGAACACCGCAGCCAGCACGGCGCGAAGCGCCAGCAGCGCCACGTCGCGGGCCATCTCTCCATCCAGGGTCCTCTCGATCCGTTCGATTGTCTGTCGCATCGATTCTCTCCTCTCTCTCGGGCGGGGGTTGGGGCCGCCTCGAACGCGAGAAAACCTACCTTGTGGCGAATTTGATGATAATCTTCTCTTTAATTGAAATACCATCCCGATTAACGGCACAGTCGGCTCCGCCGCTCGAGGTGGGTTGGCGCGCCGCGCGAGAGGGCACGGATCGGAGTCCATGGGCGATCGGCTGACCGACATGCGTGTGTTCACGCGAGTGGCGCGGCTCGGAAGCTTCGCGGCGGCGGCCCGCGAGCTGCGTCTGTCGACGACGGCCGTGAGCCGCCGCGTCTCCGAGCTCGAAGAGTCGCTCGGCGCACGGCTGCTGCGGCGTACGACCCGTCGACTCAGCCTCACCGAAGAAGGCACGGCCTATCTCGAGCGCTGCGAGCGGGTCCTCGAGGAGATCGACGATCTCGAGTCGACCGTCGCCGATCAGCGCAGCTCTCCACGCGGTCGGCTTCGCATCACCACCGGCGTCTCCTTCGGTCAAGAGCAGATCGTTCCCCTCCTGTCCGAGCTGCTGTCCCGTCATCCCGAGCTGGTAGTCGATCTCGAGCTCGCCGATCGCTACGTCGACCTGGTCGCCGACGGGATCGACGTCGCCATTCGCATCGGTCGTCTCCCGGACTCGAGTCTCGTCGCCCGTCGGCTCGCCACCTGTCGCTTCGTGCTCTGCGCCGCCCCGGCCTACGTCGAGCGAGCCGGCAGTCCTGTCGTGCCCGAGGATCTCTCCGCACACGCCTGCATCGTCGATCGGAATACCCCACGCGCCTGGGAGATCCACAGCGGCTCCGTGCTCCACCGTATCGTGCCCGACGGACCGCTCCATGTGAACAGTGCGCATGCCGTTCGCGACGCTGCGCTCGCAGGAATGGGCATAGCACTGGCTCCCACTTTCGTGGTGGGTCGGAGCCTCGTTTCGCGGGACCTGGTCGAGGTCTTGCCGGGATGCACGGTTGCCGATTCGGCGGTCTACGCCGTCTATCCGCCGAGCCGACACCTCTCGACCAAGGTGCGTGTCTTCGTGGACCACGTCATGGAGTACATTGGGGATCCTCCGGCGTGGGATCGCTGGGATACTGCACGCTCCGCCGCGGACTGATTCTCTCTCCGTCGACACTGCACACTCGGACCCGTTAGGCTGGAGCGTTCGGCCTGACTCTCGAGGAGGCCCGCATGGCCAAGCGAATCGTCATCTGCTCCGACGGAACCTGGAACGACCCCGAGAAGCCGAACCCGACGAACGTCCTGCGCGTCGCCCGGGCGATCGCGCCGATCGCCCCCGATGGTCGTCCCCAGGTCGTCTTCTACGACTGGGGAGTCGGGACCTATCACGACAAGATCGGAGGCGGCGCCTTTGGCGTGGGGCTCGAGAAGAACGTCCAGGACGGCTATCGCTTTATCGTCCAGAACTACGATCCGGGCGACGAGATCTGGCTCTTCGGCTTCAGTCGCGGGGCCTACACGGCCCGCTGTCTCGCCGGCATGCTGAACAACTGCGGGATCCTGCGATCCCGGCACGCCGATCGGATCCCGAAGGCCTTCGCGCTCTACAAGTCGCGCTCCTCGCCTCCGGGGTCCGCCAGCGCGAAGCGCTTCCGCAGCCGCTACGCCTACGGTCCGGAGCGCGGGCCGGTCCACTTCGTCGGCGTGTGGGACACGGTCGGAGCGCTCGGAATCCCGACGCGGGCCCTGGCGTTCGTGAGCGAGGCCGATCTCTTCTACGACCCGGAGATCGGCAGCAACGTCCGGACGGCGCGCCATGCCGTCGCGATCGACGAGCTGCGCGAGGACTTCGAGCCGACGCTCTGGAGCCCGAAGGAGGGCGTGGACGTAGGCCAGGTCTGGTTCGCCGGCGTCCACAGCGACGTCGGCGGCGGCTATGCGCCGAC
The DNA here is from genome assembly GCA_964466005.1 of uncultured Spirochaetaceae bacterium. Classification (GTDB taxonomy): domain Bacteria; phylum Myxococcota_A; class UBA9160; order UBA9160; family UBA4427; genus UBA4427. Next base: position 5,657 of record CAYXLY010000194.1, read on the forward strand.
CCGCGGACGGCTGGCGAGCGACATTCCACTGGACTGGATGGCGCGTGAGGCGCGCACCGCCGGACTCGCGCTCGCGCCGCATCTCCTCCGGCGCTCCGGGCTCGACCCGCGCGCGGCGATCCACGAGTCCGACAACGTCTTCTACAAGCTGCGCGGGACGCGAGATCGGCGCATCCCCGAGGACGCGATCGTCCACGACTCGGTTCGCAAGCGCTACGAGGCCGGCGACTACGACAGCGGCGCACTCGAGCGCTGGCTCGAGAGCCACGGCGGCTACTGGGGCGAGCTCGAGACCTGATCGGGTCTTCGCGGACGCCCGAGAGGCCGCTCGAGGCGCGGTCGGGCCTCTCGCGGTCCCCGCACCTCACACCCCGTAGTACTCCCGGAACCAGGCCACGAACCGCTCCATCCCCTCCTCGAGCGGCACCTTCGGCCGGTAGCCCACCGCCTCGACCAGCGCCGAGACGTCCGCATAGGTCGCCTTCACGTCCCCGGGCTGCATCGGGAGCATCCGCTTCCGGGCCTTCTTCCCCGTGCACGCCTCGATCACCTCGATGTAGCGGAGCAGCTCGACCGGGCGCTCGCAGCCGATGTTGAAGATCCGCCAGGGCGCGTCGGAGCGCGAGGCGTCGGGCCGCGCCGGGTCGTAGGCGGGATCGGGCTCGGCCGGCCGGTCGCTCGTGCGGACGACGCCTTCGACGATGTCGTCGATGTAGGTGAAGTCGCGCTGGTGGTCGCCGTGGTTGAAGACGTCGATCGGCTCGCCCGCCAGGATCTTCTGGACGAACGAGAAGGGCGACATGTCGGGGCGGCCCCAGGGTCCGTAGACCGTGAAGAAGCGCAGGCCCGTCGTCGGCAGCCGGTAGAGATGCGAGTAGGTATGGGCCATCAGCTCGTTGGCGCGCTTGGTCGCGGCGTAGAGGCTCACGGGATGGTCGACGGCGTCGCGCTCGGAGAAGGGCGTCTTCGTGTTGCCGCCGTAGACGGAGCTGCTCGAGGCGTAGGTGAGATGGTCGACGCCCTGATGGCGCGCACCCTCGAGGACGTTCAGGAAGGCGTCGAGGTTCGAACGACCGTAGGCCTGGGGATGGTCGATCGAGTAGCGGACGCCGGCCTGGGCGGCGAGATGGATCACGCGCTCGGGGCGCTCGCGCTCGAAGAGCTCGAGGGTCCGGTCCGTGTCGGCGAGGTCGAGCTCGTGATGATGATAGGCGTCGGCCCGGACATGGCCCGTGAGTCGTGCGAGCCGGGCCCGCTTGAGCCCGACGTCGTAGTAGTCGTTCAGGTCGTCGGCCCCGACGACCTCGTCGCCGCGCTCGAGGAGCGCGAGCGCGACATCCGCCCCGATGAATCCGGCCGTACCCGTGACGAGGATCTTCATGCGGATGAAGCTTCCTCTAGATCGTGATCCGCTGCCACGCCCGCGAGCGGAAGCGCTCTCGAGAGAACCTTCTACTCATGCAGGAAGAGTCCCGAGCGACTCATCTCGACGAAACGGCTCTTCCGGAGGCTGGATTCGATCTCAGTCGATCGGGACCGAAACAGCTCGATGAGATCGTCGTTTCCGATATTCCCGGTCGTGATCAGCAGGAGTCGGGCGGGCGAGCCCATCAGGATGGCAGGGTCGACGAAGTCCCGGTCCTTCGTGACGACCACACGGCCCTCCGAGTCCGCGATTCGGCAGATCTCACGGTCGGACGTGCGATTGCCCTCGGAGAGATCCAGCGTGTGAATCACGTCGTGTCCCAGAACGCGAAGCTTCTCCGCCAGTCGGGGAGGAAGCTGTGCGTCCAGAAGGAATTTCACGCCGCGTTCGGTTCGATCTGCTTGACCCGGCTGAGGCGCGCAGCGTAGGCATAGACGGCCTTGAGATCCTCGGGCTCGAGATCCGGGTAGTCCTCGAGGATCCCCGCCTCGTCCATGCTCCCACTCAAGAGCTCCAGCAGGAAGTCCACCGGGTAGCGCAGGCCTCGGATGCAGGGCGCTCCGTGGCAGACCTGCGGGTCGATCGTGATGCGGTCGAGAAGCTCGGGATCGGCCATGGCCCCTGGATTCTAGATCGTGATCCGCTGCCACGCCCGCGAGCGGAAGCGCCAGAGGAGCGCGACGGCGATCAGCACGACGTGGACGAGGCCGCCGAGCCAGGCGCCCGTCAGGCCACCGCCCAGCGGAAACGCCAGCAGCCACGCGGCAGGCAGGAAGACGACCCAGGAGAGCAGGCAGCGGATCGCGAAGGGCCAGCGCGTGTCGCCGGCGCCGCGCAGGGCGCCGTCGGTCACGATCCCGACCGCGTCGATCAGCTGGAAGAGGGCGCCGATCAGCAGCAGGGGTCGCGCGAAAGCCAGCACGTCGGGATCGTCCGTGAAGAGCCCGACCAGCGCGTCGGGAGCGAGCACGAAGAGCGCGGCGATCGCGGCGCCGAGCAGCCCGCCCAGCGCCAGCGAGGAGCGGAAGCTCCGCGCGACCTCCTCGATCCGCCCCGCGCCGATCGAGCGGCCGACCAGCGTCGCCGTCGCCGTCGAGATCCCGCTCGCCTGCATGAACGAGAGGCTCAGCAGCTGGATGAAGGCATGGCTCGCCGCCATCTGCGCCTCGCCCATGCGCGCGACCAGCGTCACGAAGAGCGCGTAGGAGAGCATCTCCAGGACCCATTGGCCGCCGACCGGCAGCCCCATCCGGCGGGCGAT
>CAYXLY010000195.1:0-8307 GCA_964466005.1 uncultured Spirochaetaceae bacterium
CGGAGCGGCCGAGCGAGTCCCTCTACGTCCGGCTGCGGCTGACGCTCCTCGAGCCCGCAGACCGATCGGCCTGGGTCTACCTCTACAACCACGAGCCCGCCCCGGCCGCGCTCGTCCCCCACGGCGACTGGCGCGCCCATCTCCGCACGCGCGAAGCCGAGGCTCCGAGCACGTGACGACCAGGCGCCGCACACGTGACGGCTCGCTCCGCCCGTGCCGCTACGGCTCTGCGACCCGGTCCGGGATGAGCAGCAGCAGGAGGGCTGCGATCGGAAAGACCACAAGGAAGGCCTGGAAGGAGACCGCATAGTCTCCGGTCCGGTCGAAGAGATGGCCCGCCAGAGGGACGGCCATCACCTGGAAGGGCAGCGCGGCCGGGACCAGCAAGCCCGAGACCTTCGGAAAGTCCCGACGACCGAAGACCGAGGCGACCATCGCACCGCGCAGTGCGCCGAAGGATCCCCCGAAGAACCCTACCACCACGCCGGCGACGACGAAGGCCGAGACGCTCGGCGCATGAGCGATCACCGTCCAGCAGGCGAGCTCCGCAGCGATCGCTCCCCACAAGACGGGTCGTCGACCGATGCGATCCGAGAGCCCTCCGAGCGTGACCTGGCCGGTGATGGCGGCGAGGGACCGGGCCGTGAGGATCCAGGCGGCCTGCTGCAGGGTGAGACCGAGCTGCTGCGCGTAGGGAACCGTGAAGGTGACCGAGACCAGGGATCCGGCGAAGAGGAGCCCGAACATCGCGGCGATCGCCCAGAAATGCAGCGTTCCGACGAGCGCACGCGTGGACGCGGGCGCAAGCGCATCCGGCCCGACGACGGCCGGCCCCGGCGTGGGCGATGCGGGGGGCGAGGACCCAGAGGAGGCAGAAGTCGAGGTCGAATCCGGTCGGGTCCGATCGTCTTCGGGCTGCTGACCGATCGCCTCCGGCCGGTCGATCGAGAGCCAGAAGAAGGTGGGCAGCGAGACCGCCACGCCGAGCACCGCGAGGATCGCCAGCGCGTCCCGCCAGCCATGAAATCCGATCAGCAGCGCGGCCAGGGGCGGGAGCACGATCCCCGCGGCCGTCGAGCCCGTCGAGGTCAGGCCGAGCGCCTTGCCGCGCGACGCACCGTACCAGTTCGTCACGAGCGTATTCGCCGGCAGCGGCCCCATCATGATCGATCCCACGACCGCCAGCCCGGCAAAGAAGAGCCCCGCCTGACCGATCGTGACCGCCCGCGACGCCGCGAGAAGCCCCGTCGGCAGCAGGCAGGCCCCCACCATCATCGAGACGCGAATGCCACCGCGCGAGAACCGACGTCCCAGCAGCGGCGAGAGGGCGGAGCTCATCACGTGATAGAGCGCCGGCAGCAGGGCCATCGTGGCCATGTTCGCCTCGAAGGTCTCGGCGATCGGCCGGATGAAGACGCCGTAGATCGAGAAGATGAATCCCGTGGAGATCAGATAGGAGACGAAGCCCACCCACAGGATGCGCGAGCCATGCCATGAACGAGGCGGAGCCGGAGGGAGGAGTTCTTCCGACGCGTGCGGGACGCTCGGATCGGAGGGGAGCGAGTCGGACATGGACGCGCGAGTCTACCCGAATGGATTCGGTCCGGGAGCGCAGAATCGTTATCCTCGAGAGGGTGGACGGGATCCGTCGAGGCGGAGTCCGGCCGGATGCCGGGCGTCGCGTTCGAGCCGGATCGCATCGCGACCGCGGGAGGAGAACGACGGCAATGCTGGGATTCCTGCTCCGAATGGGCGTGACCGCGTTGGGGCTCTGGCTGGCGGACCAGTGGATCTCGGGGATCGAGATCCACGGCGCGCCCACTCTCGTGGCCGCGGCGATCCTCCTCGGCCTCGTGAATGCCGTCGTCCGACCCGTCGCCGTCTTCCTGACGCTGCCGCTCACCGTCGTGACACTCGGACTCTTTCTCTGGGTGATCAACGCGGCGATGGTGGGCCTGGTCGCCTGGCTGCTGCCCGGGTTGGAGGTCGCGGGCTTCGCCTCCGCGCTGCTCGCGGCCGTCGTCGTCGCGGTGACCGGATGGCTCGGCGCGGCCTTCATCGGCCCCGAAGGACGCTACGAGGTCATGGTCATCCGTCGGGAGCGAACGCGAGAGGGCCGCCGCTGAGCCTCGAAGAGCGGGATCCGCCTCAGGACTCCGACCGACGCGCGCTGCCCGCGCCGACCCTCTCCTCGATCGGCTCCTGACTCGTCTCCTGAGTCGAGAAGACCGCTCGCCGCACCACTCGTTCACTCCAGTCGGCGATCTGCGCCGGATGCCGGACGGAGAAGCCCAGCAGCGACGCAGCGCCGACCAGGCCGGCCGTCGCGAGCGTGAGCCGCCACCTCATCCGACGTCGCACGCCGGCCTCGGGCGCCACCATCACGACCGTCTCGTTCTCTCGCGTCTCGAAGACGCGCCTCTCCCAGAGCCAGCTCGCGAGCCCCCGGCGGAGATCGACGCTCGACGGCCGATCGAGGAGCGACTCGAGGCGTCGCCGAAGCTCCGTGGCCGAAGCAATTCGGCGCGAGGCACGCGGCTTCAGGCAGCGTCGAACGATCGCGCGGAGCGGGCGGGGGATCGGACGCGGACGGGCGCCGAGCCGGCGATAGCGCCCCGACTCGACCCGCGCGAGCAACGACCCGTGCTCTCCCTCGGCGGGCATCTCGAAGGGCGTCCGGCCCACGAGCATCTCGTAGAGGACACAGCCGAAGGCGAAGAGATCCGCTCGGGGGTCCACTCTCTCGCCCCGAAGCTGCTCCGGAGCCATGTAGGGCGGCGTTCCGAGGGCGATCCCGGGCTGCGTCAGGGAGGTGCCGCTGGAGTCCAGGACGAGCCCGAAGTCGGCGACCTTCACCTCCCCGCGTCGCCCGATGAGCAGGTTCTGCGGCTTCAGGTCCCGATGAAGCATGCCTTCGGCGTGAATGGCCTCGAGTCCTCGTGCGATCTCGAGCGCGATCCCCGCCGCGATCCGCCAGGGCAGTGCCCCCTCCTTCTCGAGCAGGCTCGCGAGATCGACTCCGTCGACGTACTCCGTCGCGATGTAATGGGCGCCCCGATGTCGGAAGCGGTCGTAGACCGCCACGACGTTCGGATGATGCAGGCGAGCCGCCGCGTGAGCCTCTCGCTCGAAGCGGGCCTCGAGCTCGGGATGCTGCACCACGAGCTCTTCGAGGATCTTCTTGAGCACGGCGGGTCGGTCGAGGGATTCCTGTCGAGCCCGAAGCACCAGGCCCATGCCTCCGCGCCCGAGCTCCCCCTCGATCGTGAATCCGGCGAGCCTTCGGCCCACGGGCGCAACCGACATGCGCGCTTCCGTCCCCTCGATCGAACGCTCAGTCGCCCTCTTCGAGATTCCAGGTCCGTGACGGGCGGGTGCGCTCCTCCAGCACGTACTGGAGCTCGCAATCCCCGAGCAGGATCCGATCGCCGTGCTTCAGGTCGGCGCTGATCACCTCGGCGCCGTTCACGCGCACGCCGTTCGTGCTCGCGAGGTCCCGGATCCCGAAGCCGTCGGAGTCGACCTCCAGGCCGGCGTGCTCCGAGGAGATGGCAGCCGAATCGAGGCGGATGTCGACCTCGGCCCCGCGGCCCAGGATCAGACGGGGCCGGTCGAGCTCGAACTCGGTCCCGGCCGCGGGGCCGCGAAGGACCGTCAGCGTCGCGCGATGGGAGTCCAGGAAGGGCTCTGGCCTCGCCGGCGGCAGGCTCTCGACCTTGCGGGTACGACCGTCATGCATCGGAATCTCCTGCAGCCCGCAACGGCATCGGCGGGCCCCCTTCCTCTCGGCCGACCGCCACGAGCCAGCCGTGACCTCCGTCACACGAGCGGGCCTGCAAGGGTCCGGAGCCGATCTTCCCTCCGATCTCCCCCGGTCCGCCGGTCGACCTCTGACGTGATGAGGCGCAAAGTGCAGTGCATCCAGGGTACGGGGCGCGGCACCGGTCCGGCGCGGTCCGGGTGGAGCCGCGTGGTGCGCTGCGGTCAGGACTCGATGAAGCGGGCGATCTCGTCGGCCCGGGCGTCGGCATCGGCCTCACCGAGCTCGATGATCCGTCGCAGGAAGTCTCCCTGGAACATCAACATGCTGAGCAGATCCCTTCCCCGCTGCTGGCGTGTCCCCAATCGTCGGGTCAGGAAGCGGAAGAGCCCCGGCAGCCGCGGCTCGTAGTCGGCCGCGATCTCGCCGAGCTCGATCGACGGTCTCAGCACGAGCAGATCGACCGGCCGGAGGCCCGGGGCAGCGTCGCTCCGCGCCATCGACAGCAGCCGATTGATCCGCTCGAGCCGCAGGGCATCCTGATCGAGCAGATCGAGGAAGACGGCGTTGAAGAGGACGCCGAGGATCTGCGCGGGCGGCGGATAGTCGGCCGGCTCCGAAGGGCCTGCCGAACGAGCCGGCGCGGGTGCGCGGGTGGAGACTGCCAGGATCTTGCCCGCTCCGAGATGGACGGCGGGCGCCAGGGGCGAGTGGAGGCGGATGCTGCCGTCGCCGAACCATTGATGGCCGATCTCGACGGCCGGGAAGAAGAGCGGCAGCGCGGCCGAGGCCATCACATGGTCGACGCGAAGCCGCGTCAGGACGCTATGACGCTGGGGCCGCTCCCAGGCGCCGACCTCCCTCCCCTGGCAGAAGGTGACCGTGCTGCTGCTTCCGTAGTGGGTGGTGGAGAGCGCGATCGCGCGCAGCGAGCCCTGGCGGAGATTCTCCTCGATCCCCGGGAGCGCCCCGTCCCGGGTCTGCAGCGCCCGGTGCAGGAAGCTCCGCAGCGGTGCGGTGTCCACGAGCCCCCGCCCCTGCGGCACATGGCGACGTCCACCGAGCAGACCGAGCTGGACGACCCAGCGGAGGCTGCGGGGCAGCAGCGACCAGGCGTCGACCCGGAAGACCTGCTCCACGCTGAGGCCGGTCCACAGATGCGTCAGCTCCTCGACCCGATCGGCAAAGCGGCCCGAATGGCTCGCGAGATGGATCGCGTTGACGGCTCCCGCCGAGGCCCCGGTCAGGATCGGAACGGGCAGGTCCGGATAGCGCCTGGCGAGATGGCGCAGGAAGCCCACCTGGTAGGCTCCGCGGGCGCCGCCACCGGACAGCACGAGGGCCAGCTCGGAGGGGGATTCGTCCATCGAGCGCGAGTCTAGCCACGAAGCGCCCGCCCGGGAGGGGCGAGAGCGACGTCCTTCGCATCTCGCGCTCGCTGCCGGGGGCGCGCGGCGACCTCGACGGCGAGCTCCCGGGGCTAGAGGCCATCTCATGAATCCCGACCGAGCGAGGCGCGTGCCTCTCCATGGGAAGAGAGGGCCCGAGATCAAGGCGCGAAATCGCAGGCGTAGCCGTAGCGACTTCGAGATTTCGCAACGTAGAGATCGGGTCGAAGACGCGTGCATCGCGACCGAGGGGTTCATGAGATGGCCTCTAGAACCGGTACTCGCTCATCGGATGCGAGTCGACGGACTCGAGGTCGATGAAGGCGCGGCAGCTCTCGATCATCCGTGAGAGATTCCTCCGATACCGCTCCTCGGATCCGTCGGCGTCGTAGAAGACCTTCGGGTCGTCCAGAGCGCCGATCGGGAACCCCTCCTCCACGAAGGCGTCCCAGCTCCAGGGGGTCGGCGTGAAGGCGCGGACGATCTCGTTGCGCACGTAGGAAAAGCTGCTCTGGGTCGCGATCGCGACCTCCCGGTGGACTCCGTACCAATGGCTGATGAACTCCTCACGCGACAGGCCTCGTGCACGCGGAATGCAGCCGATCAGGCTGAAGCCGGGCGTCCGCCCGCCGACCTCCCCAGCCGAGAGGTCGAAACGAAGAGGTCGCGACTCGACGACCAGATGGCCCGCCAGGCGCTCGGAGCTCATCGCGAGCGTCGTCTCGGCGGGCGATCGATCCTGCGCGCACTCCAGCCAGAAGGACACGAAGGCATCGGGGACGGCCGGGCCCATATGCAGGTCACCGCCGTCCCCGACGTCGTCATCGGTGACCGAGATCTTCAGCCCGCTCGCCCCGTCCAGGGGCAGACGGTTCGGCAGCTTGGCCAGGAGTCGATCCCGAAAGGCGTTGCCCGAGAGTCCGGGCTCCTTCCAGAGCAGGTAGACGAGCTTTTCCATGGGCGGCGAGGATAGTCGAAGAGACGGCGGCTGCGCCGAGGATCGAGGCCCCTCCCCTCCATTGAGCCGGCCGCGTCGAGCCCTTAGGCTCTCCGCCTGGAGACGCTGATGTCGGCCTCGATCCCCCACATCTCCGCCGCTGCGCTCGATCCGGAAGTCCTTCGGAGGCGCATCTATCCCGATCTGGGCCACACCCTCTACTGGTCCGACGATTGGAGCCCGCGGCTCTACATGGCCCTCGCCCGAGCGGGCTTCATCTCGATCTCGCATCGAGACCCGCGTGGAGACGGATCCCTGCTGCTCCCCGAGCTGCAGAAGAGCTACGCGGTCCTCGACTGGTCGGAGCTGCACCTCTCGCGACACGTCCGGAAGCTCCTGGACTCCGGGCGGGTCGAGAGCGAGCTGGAAGACCTCGAGATCACGGCACCCGGACCCGAGCTGATCGAGGGGCTGCTCCGACATCACGGGCCCCGCTGCTGGCTCAGCCGGGACTATCGGGATCTCGTCGCGAGGCTCCCGGGGCAGGAGGGTCCCGGATTCGCGATCCGCGGCATCGGCCTGCGGTCCCGGCGCGAGGGGGAGCTCATCGCCGGCGAGCTCGGCTATACGATCGGCCGCACCTATACGAGCCTCACGGGCTTCTTCCGAAGGGACGATCCGCGCTGGCGCCACTTCGGCACGCTCCAGCTCGTGCTGCTCGCGCGACGGCTTCGGGAATGCGGCTATGCGTTCTGGAATCTCGGCCATCCCCATCTCGCCTACAAGCGGGCGCTCGGGGCGAACGTCCTCTCGCGAGAGACGTTCCTGCAGCGCTGGCTCGAGGCGACGCGCGAGCCTCCCCAGGCGCCCCTCTCGACCGTGTAACGACGATCTGGAGGGTCCGCCGGTCGTGTCGCCGACGGACCCTCCAACTGCCCGACGCTACGGAGTCAGCCCCCGCAGCTGCCAATCGAAGATCCGGACGAAGAAGCTCGACGTCATGTCTCCATTCATCGGCGTGATGGTGATGAAGTCCTCCCGCAGCGCATCGAGATCCGAGTTGCGGACGGGATCCGGCGTCGGAGAGAGGCCGAAGCCGACGGTGGAGAAGCAGAACTCGCCCGCACTGTCCACCTCGGCACAGGAGGGGAAGGACGGGATCGGCGGCACTCCGAACGAGGGGAACCCCTGACTCGGATCGAAATGAGGAAGCTCGATGTCGCTTCCCTGCGCCAGCCGAGTCACCTTCACGCCGCGGGCGACGTCGAAGGGCACGGGGAAGTTCACGTTCAGCATGCGAGACCAGCGGGGGAGCACGTCCTGCCCGTAGACCCGCTGGAGCCGCGCGATCAGCCGGGTCATGAACTCGGCGGCCGGCTCGTAGGAGGCCTCGGTCGAGGGGAAGCCGTCGGAGGCCTCCGTGAAATCGACCTCCATGCTGCCCGCGATCGCGGGAATGCCGCGGAAGAGGCCGCGAAGGGCGGCGCCCTCGGTGCCCGACGCATTGCTGCCCGGCCGCCCGATGTTCTGGCCCTCATTGAGGCCCGAGACGATCAGATCGGGCGGATCGTCGGCCAGCACCACGTCGAGCCCGGTCTTGACCGAGTCCGAAGGAGAGCCCTCGAGCGACCACACGTCGTTGCCGTGATTCATGAGCAGCATCGTGCCGCCTCCCGGCGTGAAGTCGAAGGCACCGGTATTCATCGCGCCGCCCTGACCGCTCTGTTGCGTCGCGGGCGCGACGACCGTCACGCGGTGTCCGGCGGCGGTCAGTGCGACACGAAGGGCCTCGATTCCCGCCGAGTCGAAGCCGTCGTCGTTGGTCAAGAGGACATGCAGCGGCGGGGTCGCGGCGGTCTCGGCAGAGGCCCAGGACGGGACCAGGGCCAGGCACGCGAGCACGCCCACGAGCAACGTCCCGCGGAGCAGGGGATTCATCTTCATCGTTCTCTCCAGAGGTAGGGGTTCCCGAGGCGATCCGCGTCGCCTCCGGGGCCAGTCTCTCATGAGAGGCCGCGCCGCTCGACTCGCCTCGGCCTCTCGAGGGCCTCTCGTAAAGCCCTGGAATCACGAGAAAAATGACGATGGCAGCGAGAGCCCCCTCGGGCCTCACGTTTCCCCGCCCCCGAGAGACGCGGAGCCTCTAGAATTCATGTGATCCCTGTCCCTTCCTCCCACCTGATCGGAGGCCCTCCGTGCCCGAGAGCGCAGAGCCGGCGAGA
>CAYXLY010000196.1:0-8277 GCA_964466005.1 uncultured Spirochaetaceae bacterium
ACCGGCCACGGTGGCGGCGATCTGGGCCCGAGCCCGCTCGGCCAGCTCACGATCGTCGACCACGTCGGCCGCTACAGCTACGACGACCGCGTCGGCTACGGCCTCTACGAGCACTCCTTCATCGGCCCCTTCGCGAAATACGGCATGAAGGACCGGGCCGACGGAGCGAGCTGAAGCCCTCCGAGCCCCGCCTCTCGCGTGGGGTGTGAGGCGTGAGGCGTGAGGCGAGAGCAGGCAGGCGGCGGGCCGGGACGCAGCGGTCCGTCGCCGGGAGACCCGGTCCTGGCTCAGCCGGCCAGCGAGCGCGGAGCCGCCTGAGCCGACCGTTCTCCTTCCGCGGCGGCACGCAGAGCCCGCTCTTCCGCACGCAGCGCCTTGAAGAGCCCGATACAGACGAAGACCAGGATCACGCAGAAGGGCAGCCCCGTATTGATGGCCGCCGACTGGAGGGCTGCGAGCCCGCCCGTCATCAGCAGCACGGCCGCAACGAGCCCTTCGCTCGTCGCCCAGAAGACGCGTTGCCAGACGGGCGGATCGGGATGTCCGCCGGAGGTCAGGATGTCGACGACGAACGATCCGGAGTCGGAGGAGGTGACGAAGAAGATCGCGACGGTGAGCGCGGCGAGGAACGAAGACAGCTCGCTCAGCGGGAGTCGCTCCAGGACGGCGTAGAGGCCCGTGGAGAGGTCGTCCTGGACGGTCGCGAACACGCCGGGCGACTGCGCCTCGAGCTCGATGGCGGTCCAGCCGAATACGGTGAACCAGACGAAGCTCACGAACGACGGAACGAGCAGGACGCCCAGCACGAACTCCCGCAAGGTGCGTCCTCGGGAGATCCGCGCGATGAAGGTGCCCACGAAAGGCGACCAGGCGATCCACCACGCCCAGTAGAAGAGCGTCCAGGACTTCTGCCAATCCGTATCGCCGAGGGTCCGGAATCCCATGGTGAGCGGCACGAGCTCGACCGCATACTCGAAGACGCGAAGCGGCAGCGCCTGGAGCAGGACGAGGGTCGGCCCCGAGAGAGCCACGAAGACCAGCAGGAGGCAGGCGTGAAGGATGTTCAGCTCCGAGAGGCGACGGATTCCCTTGTCGAGCCCCATCACCAGGGACATCGTCGCGCAGAGCGTGATCACGGCGATCAAGCCCACCTGGACGGCCGGACCTTCCGCGAGCCCGAAGAGACGGTGGAGTCCGGCGTTGACCTGCATGGCACCGAGGCCGAGCGAGGTCGCGAGCCCGAAGAGCGTCCCGAAGACCGCGAGCACGTCGATCGCGTGTCCCATCGGGCCGTGGATGCGATCCCCGAGGAGCGGGTGGAGGGTGGAGCGGACGGCGAGAGGTAGCCCCTTGCGGTGGCCGAAGTAGGCGATCGCCAGCCCCATCACCACGTAGACGGCCCATGCGTGCAGCCCCCAATGGAAGAAGGTGATCGTCATGGCGAGGCGCTCTGCGTGCGCTCCGCCGGCCTCTCCCAGGGGCGGGCTCGCTGCGTGGAGCACGGGCTCGGCGACGCCGTAGAACATGATCCCGATGCCCATGCCCGCGCTGAAGAGCATCGCGAACCACGAGGGAAGCCGGAAGGCCGGCTCCTCCTCGGGCGGTCCCAGTCGGATGCGACCGCGCTCTCCGAAGGAGGCCCATACGGAGAAGACGAGAAAGAGGAGGGTCGCGCCGGTGAAGAGCCAGCGAAAGCGAACGACGATCCAGTCCTGGAGGTCGAGAAAGAGGTGCTCCGCGCGCGCCGGATCGACGACGCTGAAGATCACCAACGCGAAGACGACCGCCGCCGACGGGATGAAGACGGCGGGCTCGACCGTCGACCTTCGGGTCTTCACGAGGCCCCGTCCACGGCGCGTCTCATCGGGCGTTCCGTCCGAGCGTCGTTGCGTTCAGGCGCAATGCCGGATCAGGCGCGATGCCGGAAATGCAGGATGCCCCAGGTGAGGTAGCCGCGGTCGGCCGCGTTCACCCAGTGACCGAGACCTTCGAGCATGCGCTCGACGTACTCGGCGCCCGAGCGCTCCAGCATCTCTTCCCGTCGACCCTCGAGGTTGCGTCGGACGGTCGCGTAGTGGTTCCGGAGCTGCTCGGGCATCTCGAGGAACGCGACCTCCTCGAAGCCGAGCTTCGAGAGCTGCTCGCGGTAGAAGCCCGGAGAAGCCAGGCTGTCGAGATGGATCCGGTCCAGCACGGGCTGGAGCACGTCCGGCGGACAATCATCCGTCTGCATGGGATCCGTGAAGATCAGCTGACCGCCGGGCTCGAGCACCCGGGCGATCTCCTCGAGGACCCGCTTGCGGTTGCCGCTGTGGAGGATCGCATCCTGCGACCAGACCACGTCGTACGCGTCGGCCGGGCCGGGAACGTCCTCGAAGCTCGCGTGCACGACGCCCACGCGCTCCGACAGTCCGGCCTCTGCCGTGAGGCGACGGTTCCGATCGTTCTGGACCTCGCTCAGATTCAGGCAGTCCACCCTGCACCCGAAGCGCTCCGCCAGATAGCGGCCGGCGCCGCCATAGCCCGCTCCGAGGTCGAGGACCCGGCTGTCGAGCCCGAGACCCTCGACCCGATCGGCCATCGTCTCCACGGTCCGGGCGCTCGCCTTCGAGACCTCGTCGTCGGGGCCGTCGTAGATGCCGATGTGGATGTCCTGGCCACCCCAGATCACGGAGTAGAAGGAGTCGGCCTCGCTGCTGTCGTAGTAGGCCTCGGTCGTCGTCGTCACCGACGTCGACTCGGCACCCGGGTCTTCACTCTTCGTCATCGGGATGTTCCATGTGCTTCTCGGCGACGTGCACGAAGAAGTCCGGATCGGTCTCCTGGTACGTCTCCTGAAAGTCGCCGAAGGTCTTCACCGAGGCGAATCCGGCCTCTCGCATCAGCTTCCGCGTGTAGTTCTTCCGGAGCGGAAACATGTTCAGCTGATAGGACGTGCCGTCCGGGAAGGTGTATCGGAAGCGGGCCAGGCCTTCGTCCACGTGCTCGGGCTCGGCGACCACGTCTTCACCGCAGTAGTAGTACTTGTGCTGGCTGTTGAAGCCGTGGTCCAGGATCGAGTCGTAGTTGCGCTGATCCAGGATCAGGATGCCGTCGTGCTTCAGCGCGGCGTAGAACTCCGCCAGGGCCCGACGTCGATCCTGCTCGTCGAAGAGATGCGTGAAGGAGTTCCCCAGGCAGATGATCGCGTCGAACTTGCCGTGGACCTCGCGGTTCAGCCAGCGCCAGTCCGCGTGGATCGTCTTCAGGATGAAGTGGCGACTCGTCGCGTTGTCGAAGGCCTTGGCCAGCATGGCGGCGTTGCCGTCGACGCTGGTCACCTCGATCCCGGCATCGAGGAGCTGGATCGAGTGGAAGCCGGTGCCGGTCGCGACGTCCAGCACCTTGGTCTTGCCGCGTCCCTTCAAGAGCTCGATGAAGAAGCGGCCCTCGCTCTCGGCGCGCGCCTCCCAGTCGATGAGCTCGTCCCACTTCTCGACGAAGCTCTGGATGTACTCCGAGTGGTAGTGATCGGTCTCGCGGATCGCGGTGGGGTCGTCTCCGAACTCCTGCTCCTCGGCGTTCAGGGAGAGAGCAGCCTGCTCTCGAAGTGCGTTCCGCGGATCGATTGACATGAGTCCTCCAAACTGAGCCGACGGGCGCACGGGCGCCGGGAGTGGCGCGCGCCATCTGGCTCGACGAGCTGTTCCAGCGAGATGGCAGACCCTATCGGCTAATTGCATAGAACGCAATGCAACGAGGTGGGTTCGGGAGATCCTACCAGGCCAGAATCTTCCTCTTCGTCCCTTCAGGGGGCCTCAGATTGCGCCTCAGGCTTCACCGATGGGCTCCGCCCGGTCCAACTTTACATTCTGCACGAACTCATTCGGCGCTCGCGGATGCGATGGGAGCCGGGCGCGGGACGGGGTGCGCCCATCGAAGGGGTTCCTCGGCCTCCTCCGAATCGGCCGTCCTCCGAGTCAGTCGTCTTCCGAGGACGGGAAGCGCTCGGTCTCCGGTGCCTCCTCCTCGACGCTCTGCGAGATCTGCCCGGTCTCCAGAATCGGCGCCGCGTCGATGGCATCGGCGTCCATCATCGACGCGATCCGCTCGAGAGCGGCCAACAGCCAGTGTCGCTCCCAGTCTTCGAGTCGCCCCAGCTTGGCCCGAAAGCGCTCCTGGAGCAGGGACGGAGCCTCCTCGAGGACCTTTTCGCCCTCGTCGGTCACGCGAATCACGACGCTCCGCCGATCTCCCTGCGAGCGCTCCCGCCGGATCAGCCCCTGTCGCTCCAGCCTGTTCAGGATCCCGGAGACGGTCGGCTGGCTGAGATGAACGGCTCGAGCGAGCGCGCTCGTCGTCGGTCCGTCGATCTCCTGGGCCGCCCGCATCTTCTGGGCCGCGCGCATCGTCGCGAGCTGGGGGCCCGTGAGCTTGTGGCTCTCGAGCAGGCGCCGGGAGTGGAGATCGATCGCGCGGATGATCCGACGGATCGCTGCGACGATGTCATCCTCGTTCTCAGACGGTCCACTCATCGGTGCGATCCTCGAGGTCTTCACGAATGCAGCGGACCGTAGCGAAGACCCGCCCCACTCCGCCTAGCCGGCTCGATCGCCGGCGGAGCCCGGACGGGCGGGAATCAGCATCGCAATTCGCCCCTCCTGCACGATCTCGTCCCACTGATCGACCACCTGCAGGCCGAAATCGACGATGGCCTGGTCGGGGCGACTGCGCGATCGCCTGCACGAGAGCGGCCGATGGCGTGTCCGGATCGTGTCGCCCACCCGCGACGGCCGAAAGCAGCGCCAGGAGTCACCCACGTGGCCGGCCGCGCCCTCCGCGGGCATGGGCACGCGGAGGAGACTCTCCAGGAAATCCGAGAAGGCCAGGCAGTAGACGAGCATCGGCGGAACGATGCGGCCCTCGAGAACGGTTCCGGCAGCGAACGCCTCGTTCAGATAGCGCGGATCGAGCTCTCCCATCTCGCGCGCGAAGCCGACCGCATCCGACTCGGTCAGGGTCCGACCCAGCGACTCTCCACGGGGCCCCGCGCGGACCAGGTCTTCCGCGTGGAAGACGGACGGCGAGTCCGGCCGCACCCAGCTCTCGGTGGGCCAGGGCTCCGGGACGCCGCTCGGCGGCCGGAGCGCGAGGGCGGTCTCCGCCCGAGCGATCGTGACGACCCCCGAGGCGGCCACCTCTCCGCGTTGATTCAGCGCCTCGAAGGCGGTGCTCGACAGGTCGTCGCGCTCGTCGGACTTGGGCTCGAAGGCGTGGTCTCCCGAGACTCCGTGTCTAAAGGCGAGAGTGTCACCGATCGACACGATACGCGAGAGGCGCACGCTCGATCCGACCATCCAGGCCTGCGGATCGCGCAGGCCGAGGGGATCACCTGGATGTCGCGAGAGCGCCCCCAATGCCCAGCAGGCGGACAAGAGCCCGTGCGCGATCGGCCCTCCGAGGGGACCCGAGCGACCGAACTCGTGATCCAGATGCATGCGGGCGTAGTCACCGGTGTGCGTCGCGAACGCGTGGACTGCGGCCTCGGTCACGGTCCGATGGCCCGACGCAATGGCGCCGTCGAACGGATCGGACGCATCGGACGTCTGGCTTCGGGATCTTCGCTGCGGCATCGCGGGCTCCACTGCGGACGCGTCCGCTCGGGCCCCTACCAGGGAACGGACGAGCGGCCGGGCCTCTTCGCGGAGAGAGTAATCGACTATGCTCTCGTTGCGTGGCTCGCGAGCGCGAGCGCTCTCGACGACCACCGGCGCACGGAAGACGCACGGAAGGCGCACGGAAGGCGGACAGAAAGCGGACAGGAAGACGCAGGGAAGGCGCCGGGGCAGGCGCAGAGAGAATGAGCGAGAGAAGTCGCGAGGGAAGCCACGAGAGCCGTTCCAAGCCCGGGAAGGGCCGGACGCCAGACGGGGGACGAAGAAGATGAAGAGATACGAAGGACTGAACCAGGACATCGTCGACCAGCTCGCACCGAATCCCGGCCGCAAGCCGCTGCTGCCGTCCATGAGCCATCGCGCTCGAGTCGCCCTCCTCTGCCGCATGCTGCATCGCGAGGGCTGGGACGAGCACATCGCCGGGCACATCACCGTGCGGCAGGAGGACGGCACGATTCTCGTCAACCCCTGGGAGCTCGCCTGGGACGAGCTCACGGCGAGTGACATCCTGCGGATCGACCGTGACGGGAAGATTCTCGAGGGAGAGTGGAATACGACCCCCGCGATCGGCCTGCACCTGCAGCTCCACGCCCACCGTCCCGACATCCACGTCGTCATCCACAATCATCCCCAGTGGAGCGGGATCTGGGCCAACCTCCAGAGGATTCCCCCCGTCTACGACCAGACCTCCGCGCTCGTCGACGGAGAGCTGGTGCTCTACGACGAGTACGAGGGACAGTTCAACGACGATGCGACCACGATGGCTGCCGTGAAGGCGCTCGGCGACGCGAAGTGGGCGTTGCTCGCCAATCACGGCGCACTGATCGTGGCGCGCGATCTCCGCCAGGCCCATCTTCGGGCGATCACCCTCGAGTGGCGCTGCAAGCGCGCCTGGTACATGGAGGCTCTCGGAAAGGGAGTGGCACTCCCTGCAGAGGAGGTCGCGAAGATCGGCGCCGCAGACCCGAACGGCTTCCCCTTCCTCTTCGAGGCGATGGCCCGACGGGAGCTGCGAGCGGATCCGACGATCCTAGACTGACCGGAAGGCGCCGCCGTTGACGGACAGGATCTGGCCCGTGATCCACGCGGCCTCGTCCGAGGCGAGAAAGGCGACGGCGGGACCCACGTCCTCGGGCCGACCGAAGCGACCCAGCGGAATGCCGCGCGGCTCGCCGGCGTCCCAGTCGCCCGGGATCAGGCCGAGGGAGACGGTGTTGACCGTCACCTGATGCGGCCCCACCTCCATCGCGAGCGACCTCTGGAAGCCCATCGCTCCCGCCTTGGCGCCGGAGTAGATGGACATGCCCATGGAGAGCCCCGCGCGCCCAGCATCCGAGGAGATCGTGATGATGCGGCCATGACGCCGCCGACACATCCCGGGCAGCACGGCATGGATGCCGTGAAGCACGCCATGGAAGTTCACGTCGACGTAGGGCTGCCAATCCGAAGGGGACATCTCGAGGAAGGGAGTCGGACGAGCTCGCATCGCCCCGGCGTTGCCGGCATTCGACACGAGGATGTCGATGGGCCCGAGCTCTCCCTCGATCTCCGCCACGACCGCCTCGAGCTGCGCTCGGTCCGTCACGTCGGCGGGCGCGCTCCGGGCGCTCGCTCCCGTCTCGGAGAGAGCCGCCGCCACCGCCTCCGCCCGCTCGGCGGCGACGTCGTTGACCGCGACGGAGGCGCCCTGCCGGGCCAGGGTCTCCGCGATCGCCCGCCCCACGTGCTGGCCCGCACCGGTGACGAAGGCGACGCGCCCGCTCAGATCGAACATCCCGAGCCTCCCTGATCGGTCCCGAACGACCGACGTGCAAGTCTAGGCGAAGGCGATTCCGGTGCGCACGGACCCGTCGGACCCGATATGCTGTCGCGGCCGGCGCGGGATGTCCCGCTCGGCGACCCGATCCGCCAACCGCCGGGTCGCCCGAGTGTCGGGTCGAGACGCGACGAATCGCCCGTGGCGACGCATGTCGAGGACGCGATCCATCGGCACGGGACGTGATCCACCGGCATGGAAAGGAGCCCGGATTGTCCATCGAAGAGAACAGGAAGACGGTCGAGACGATGTGGAAAGCGCTCAGCGCGATGGATTGGGAGACGCTGAAGAGCTGTCTCGCTCCCGACATCCACTACGAGGACGTCCCCACGGAAGACCCCGGTGCTCGCGGGCCCGAGAACGTCGTGAAGCGACTCTCCATCGCCTTCGATCATCTCGTCGACCACCAGCATACCCTGCACCATGTCGTCTGCGAGGGAGACCTCGTCTTTCTCGACCACACCGAGGTCTGGACCTTCAAGACGGGTGAGAAGGCGACCAACCAGTTCGCCACCTTCCACGAGATGAAGAACGGGAAGATCGCCCGATGGAGCGATTACTGGGACGTCGGCAGCTTCGTCGGTCAGTTCCCCCAGTGGTTCCTCGAGGAGATGGCGAAGGGCAACGCCGACGACTTCGCCGGTTGACGGGTCCGCAGCGAGTCCGGATCCGACCGCTGCCCCCTGCCTGCGGCGTTCCCGCGATGGCCCTCGGCGAGGGCGGCCCCGAGGAGGCGAAATCATGGCCGAGCTCCCCTTCATCGACTCGTTGAGCGCGGAATACGACCTGGGGATCCACGACGCCCAC
>CAYXLY010000197.1:0-8230 GCA_964466005.1 uncultured Spirochaetaceae bacterium
GCTGAGGCGAGGGAGGGGCGGCGTGCCGGGCGTGTGCTCGGGGATCTCGAAGCAGGGGGCCTCGAAGACAGGGGCCTCGACGGCGGGGGCCCCGACGAGCCGGCGGGCGCTCGGCCTGCTGCTCCTGGTCGGCGCGGCGGCCGCAGTGCGGGCCGTGGCCTGGAGCCGGACGGTCGCGATCTTCAATGACGGACCCGTCTTCCTCTCGATGGCGGAGGCGATGCTCGACGGGCGCTGGGAGGCCGTCCTCGCCCATCCCTACCACCCGCTCTATCCCGGCTGCATCGGCCTCGTCTCGCTCCTGCTCCCGGTCGATCTCGAGGCGGCGGCCGTGCTCGTCTCGATCGCGGGCGGTGTGGGAGCGGTCGCAGCGATCCATCTCTGGCTCCGCGACGCGTTCGGAGACGACGTGGCGTGGCTCGGAGGCTGGATGGCGGCTCTCCACCCGTCGGCGGTCGACTTCTCCTCGGACGTGATGAGCGACGGGCTCTATGCGGGCCTCTACCTGGCGGGCTTCGCGTGGCTC
The DNA here is from genome assembly GCA_964466005.1 of uncultured Spirochaetaceae bacterium. Taxonomy (GTDB): domain Bacteria; phylum Myxococcota_A; class UBA9160; order UBA9160; family UBA4427; genus UBA4427. The sequence continues at coordinate 527 of CAYXLY010000197.1, forward strand.
TCCCGGGGCGACGACCGCGCCTCGCTCGGCTGGATGGGGCTCGCGGGCGCGATGGCGGGACTCGCCTACTGGGTTCGCCCGGAAGGGATTGGCCTGCTGATCGTCGGCGCATGCAGCCTCGGCTGGCGCACGGCGACGGAGCCGCCCGGAAGGCGTCGACGGCTCGGCGGACTCGCGCTGCTGCTCGTCGTCGGCGCGATCGTCGCCTCGCCCTATGTGCTCGCCCTGGAGGCCCGGACGGGAGAGCTCGCGCTGACCCGCAAGAAATCGCTTCAAACGCTCGCGACGGGCGCGCAGGCTCCGCCCGCGAGATCGCCGCGGGCGACGACCGCAGGCGAGAGCCCGACGCGCGCGTCCGATCCCGCCAGGTCGACGAGGGCCACGGATCCGGCGCCGCCCGGAGACCCGACCTCGGGAGAGGAAGAGGTCGGGTCCCCGGGCTCCGGGGCGTCTCCGGTGGCCCTGCCCGAGCTGGCGGTCCGCTCCGACGGTCCGGGTGCGCAGAAGCCACCGCGTTCGGCCAGGGGACTCCTCGAGGCGCATCTGCGCGTCCTGCGAACGGCGCTGTCGGCCTTTCGATACGAGGCGGCGCTGCTCGCGCTCCCGGGGCTCTTGCTGCTGGTCCTCGGCCGGGTGGGGCCCGCGCCGCCCCGCTGGCCGCTGCGCACGCTCGCTCTGGCGACGGCGCTCTATGGGGCCGTGCTCGTCCTGCTCGTCTGGGGCGCGGGCTACGTCAGTCGTCGCCATGCCTTGCCCTTCCTGCTGCCCGGGGTCGCCCTGCCGGCGCTCGGGCTCCGATGGACTCTTCGCGCTGCGAAGGGCTCGACCGGGGAGACCGGGGCCGGGACGGAGACCGGGGCCGCACGCTGGCTCCGCGGGCGTCGCTGGCTCCCGATCGGTCTGATCGTCCTGCTCGGTCTGGGCTGGGGGCTTCGGGACCTGCGGCCCCGGCGCGTCGAACGGGCGGCGGTGCGGAGCGCCGCGGAGTGGCTGGCGATGCAGCATCCGGGGTCGGGGCCGGTCGCCGGACAGAAGCTCCGCGCCGCCTACTACGCGGGAGCCCCCTTCGTGCCCCTCCCCCCCGGACACGACGGTCGGCTCGAGGCCGTGCTGCGCGAGCGCGGGGCCCGCTGGATCGTGATCGACGAGGAGAAGTACGGAGACCACATCGGGATCGCGGAAGGCGTCGGCGCCTGGCTCAGGCCGGTTCATCGGGTCGAGGCGGCCGGGCGAACGGCCGTAGTGCTCGAGATCGGGCCGAGTCCTGCGGGCTGAGCCTCGATCTGGCAAGCTACCGGTCCGGGCGGGGGGACCGGGACATGCTCTATCGCTACAGCGAGGTCTTCCGGACGCTCCTGGTGGTCGCGGATGCGACGCTGGTCTCGCTCGCCTGGCTGGCGGCCTACGCGATCCGCTTTCATGGCGGCATCCCCGCTCCGCTCGGCGTCCCGCCCTTCGCGGACTACGCCTACGCGCTGGCCGTGATCCTCCCGATCTTCGTCCTGCTGCTGCGCTCGCATGGTCTCTACGAGGCACGGCGCATGGACTCACCGCTGGGAGAGGCCTCCGCGGTGCTTCGTGCGACGGGGCTCGCGATCCTCATCCTGGCGGCGCTCTCGTTCTTCTCGCGGAGCTACTTCTACTCCCGCCTCACGCTGGGGCTGTTCGCCGTCCTCACGCCGACGGTCCTGATCGCCTTCCGGTCGAGCATTCGTTTCGGTCTGGCCCGGCTCCGCCGGCGTGGCTTCAATCGACGATTCGTGCTCCTGGTCGGGTCGGGGCCCCTGGCCGAGACCGTCGCGCAGCGGATCCGGAAGCGCCCGGACTCGGGGCTGCAGCTGATCGGCGTGGTCGCGGATGGGGTCCTCGGCGGAGAGGTGGGCGGCGCGCCCGTCATCGGCGGCTACGGCATGCTGAAATCGATCCTGCGCGCACAGCGCGTCGATCAGGTCGTGATCGCTCTCCCGCGCCACGATTTCGGCATCTTCGAGAAGGTCGTCGCCGAGCTCGAGGACGAGGTCGTCAACGTGAAGATCGTGCCGGACCTCGTGCACGGCTTCTCCCTGCGCAGCTCCGTCGAGAGCCTGGACGGGCTGCCCGTCATCGGGCTGCAGGAGTCGCCGCTCACCGGGTGGGCGGCGGTCGCGAAGCGCAGCTTCGATCTGCTGGGAGCCTCGGTGGCCCTGCTGGTCTGTGCCCCCCTGCTGGGCGCCATCGCCCTGGCCATCGCGCTCACCTCGGGTCGACCGATCTTCTATCGGCAGACCCGGATGGGACACGACGGGCGGGTCTTCGAGATGCTGAAGTTCCGCTCGATGCGACAGGATGCCGAGTCGGCGGGGCCCGGCTGGACGCGGAATGGCGATCCGCGTCGGACGCGCCTGGGTCGCTGGCTTCGCAAGCGGGATCTCGACGAGCTGCCTCAGCTCTTCAACGTGCTGCGCGGAGAGATGAGCCTGGTCGGCCCGCGACCGGAGCGCCCGGCCTACATCGAGTCGTTCCGCCGCGAGGTCCCGGGCTACATGCTCCGCCACAAGGTGCGCGCGGGCATGACCGGCTGGGCCCAGGTCCACGGCTGGCGAGGCGACACGTCGATCCACGAGCGGGTGGAGCACGACCTCTACTACATCCAGCGATGGTCCCTCTGGCTGGATCTGCGGATCCTCTTCATGACCCTGGTCCGCCGCCGGCGACGACGAGGCATCGAGTCCCCGACCGCCGAGGCCTGAACGGTCCCGGCGAGACCGGACTTCGCCGGACGAGGCGCGAGCGATCCGGCGCGAGCCGGAGCCCCGGACGGGGATCAGCGAGCGAGGTACGCGGTCACGACCTCGACGACGCGCTGCAATCGCTCCAGACCCATCTCGGGATAGAGGGGCAGGGCGAGGGCCTCCCGCGTGGCCCGTTCGGTCTCGACGAGCGGAGACTCGGGCGCGAAGGCCCTGAGCGCGGGCTGCTCGTGCAGGCCCCGGCCGTAGTAGACCTCGGCCGCGATGCCCGCGGTCGCGAGCGCCTCCAGCAGGCCGGCGCGGCGGTCGGGGTCGACCCGGACGACATAGCGGTGATAGGTGTGTCGTCCCGGCACGCGCGACGGCTCGGGAGTGCGCAGGGAGAGGCGTCCCGAGCCCACCGGCGCGCCGCTCGGACAGGCCCCGCGCTCCGCGAAGGCCGCGTCGTAGTGGAGGGCGAGCCTGCGACGGGCTCTCGTCCAGCGTTCGAGATGCCCGAGCTTGACGCTCAGGGCCACGGCCTGTAGCTCGTCGAGGCGCGAGTTGATGCCGATCGTCTCGTAGACGCCGGGTGGACCTTCACCGTGGCCTCGGAGTCGGCGGACCCGATCGGCGAGCTCCGGGTCGGAGGTCACGACTGCACCGGCATCCCCGAGCGCGCCCAGGTTCTTGGTCGGGTAGAAGCTGAAGCACGCCGCGCGAGTTCGGCCCCCGGGCCGGGCCCCCGTCTCGTCGGTCGCTGCGATCGATTGAGCGGCGTCCTCGACGATCGCCACACCGCGGTCCCGGCAATAGGCCTCGAGCGGTCCGAGCTCGCAGAGACGCCCGAAGAGGTCGACGACCAGGATGGCCCGGAGATCCGAAGTCTGCTCGGCCCGGCGGATCGCGTCTTCCGGGTCGAGATTGAAGGTCACCGGATCGATGTCGGCGAAGACCGGGCGGGCTCCGAGGCGAACGATCGTGGCCGCCGTCGAGAAGAAGGAGAAGGCGGGGCAGAGCACCGCATCGCCCGGCCCCACGCCGAGCGCCCGCAGCGCCAGCCACAGGGCATCCGTCCCCGAGTTGCAGGAGACGGCGCGCGGAGCGTCACAGAGCTCGGCGAGGGCGGACTCGAAGTCGGTCACGCCTGCTCCGAGCACGAAGCGTCCCGAATCGAGGACGCTCGAGAAGCGGGCCAGCAGCTCCCGTTCGAGCTCGCGATGGGGGGTGGCCAGGTCGATCATCGGGATCGGCGCGACCGTTCCGGGGGGCGCAGGGCTGGGGAGGGCGTCACTCTCGTCGGCCACGGCCTCGAGGGCAGGGGAGAGCGGATGGAGCTCCCTTCGCTCGTGCGTCATGGACTCGGGCTCTCCAGCAGGGCCTCGATCTCGCGATCGAAGGCGGCGTCGAAGCGAGCCGGCGAGAAGCGGAGCGCCCAGCGCCGGAGCCGATTCGGCTCGAAGATCGATTCGGCCTTCTCGAAGCGTTCGATCGCCCGGGCGAGGTCACCCGGCTCGGGGCGATGGAAGAAGACGCCGGTCGCATCGCTCGCGTCGAGAGGGCTCGCATCCGGGGCCTCCGGCAGGGCGCGAACCGTGTCCCGGGCTCCACCGGCGCCGAACGCGATGACGGGTCGACCGGCGCCCTGCGCCTCGACGGCGACCAGACCGAAGTCCTCCCGTTGCGGATGGACGAGGGCTCGCGCCCGTCGGTAGAGCTCGGACAGGGTCGCGTCGTCGACGCGTCCGAGGAACTCGACGTTCGCGGGAGCCGATCTCTGGAGAGCCGCCCGGCCGGGGCCCTCTCCGACCACGACCAGCTTGCGCCCGAGCCTGCGGAAGGTCTCGATGGCCAGGGCGTCGCGCTTGTAGGGCACGAAGCCGCCGACGAGGAGATAGAAGTCCTCGGGCGGTCCCGTCGCCGGAGTGATCCAGGAGAGATCGACGGGCGGGGCGACCACGTGCGCCTCACGCCCGTAGTGGCGGCGGATGCGATCGGCGACCTCGGTCGAGATGGCCACGAAGCGCGTGACGTGCTCGGGACCGCTGGTCGCGACGTCGAAGCGGCGCAAGGCGCTCACCAGCGGAGCGGCGGCCCAGCGTCGGGGGCCGCGACCCAGATACGCATCAGCCTGGTCCCACACGTATCGCATGGGCGTGAAGCAATAGTCGAGATGCCGGACGCCCGCCGGAATGCGGATGCTCTTGGCGACCGCGTGGCTGGTCGAGACGACGAGGTCGTAGTCGGAGAAGTCGAAGCGACGGATCGCCCAGGGAAAGAGGGGGAGGAGCTTCCGGTAGTGCTGGCGGCTTCCCGGGATGCGGTCGAGGGGACTGGTCAGGATCCGACGCGCCTCGATGCGCTCCGTCGTGGCGCCCGGGCGATGGAAGAGCGTATGGAGATCGGCTCGCGGAAAGCGCGCGGCCAGATGGTCCAACACGCGCTCACCGCCCCGGTAGCCGGTGAGCCAGTCATGTACGAGCGCAACCCTCAAGCGGCGCATGCTAGCAGGACGGCGACTCCAGCGCGCCGTCGCGTCGCTCGTGCCTGCGAGGCAGAGACCCGCTCCAGGTCGGAACGGGGAGCCTCGACCCTTCGGACCCTCTGAGATTGCCCCTAGACGGTGGCCGGCGGCGGTGCGCTGGCCTCCTCCTCCAGGGTCAAGGCCAGGGCCTCGTCCAGGGTCTCCACCAGGCGGATGTCCAGGCTCTTCCGGACCTCCTCGGGCACCTCGACGAGGTCCTTCTCGTTGCGCTTCGGGAGCACGACGGTGTGGATCCCGGCGCGGCTTGCCGCCATCAGCTTGCCCTTGATGCCGCCCACCGGAAGGACCCGGCCCCGCAACGAGATCTCGCCCGTCATGGCGACGTGGCTTCGGGCACGGCGGGACGAGAGCAGGGAGACGATCGCGGTGGCCAGGGCGACGCCGGCCGAGGGACCGTCCTTGGGAACCGCGCCGGCGGGCACGTGCAGGTGGACCTCCCGGGGCGCGAGAGCGGACTCCGGAAGTCCGAGGGCCTTGGCGTGGGCGCGGACCCAGGAGAGGGCGGCCTCGGCCGACTCCCGCATGACGTCTCCGAGCTGTCCCGTCAGACGCAGGCGTATGCCCTTTCCACCCGGATTGTCCGTGGCCTCGATGAAGAGGATGTCTCCCCCGTGCGCCGTGACCGCCAGCCCCACCGCGACGCCCGGGATGCTGGTCTCCTCCGCGCTCTCGGGGAGATGGGGAGGCGCGCCGAGCGCCTCGGAGACGAATCCGGGATCGATCTCCACCACCGCGTCCCGATCCTCGGAGATCTTGCGGGCGCTCTTGCGCATCAGGGTGGCGACGTGGCGTTCGAGATTGCGCACGCCGGCCTCGCGCGTGTACTCGAGCACGACCTTCTCGAGCGCGGCGTCGGAGATCGTCACCTGCTCGGGTGTGAGTCCATGGGCCTCGATCTGTCGGGGCACGAGGAACTCCCGTGCGATCACGCGTTTCTCCCGCTCCGTGTAGCCGGACAGCTCGATGACCTCCATCCGATCGAGGAGCGCAGGCGGGATCGTCGAGAGCGTGTTGGCGGTGGCGATGAAGAGCACACGGGAGAGGTCGAACGGCGCCTCGATGTAGTGGTCGCTGAAGTGGCTGTTCTGCTCGGGGTCGAGCACCTCGAGCAGCGCCGAGGAGGGGTCGCCGCGGAAGTCGGAGCCGACCTTGTCGATCTCGTCGAGGAGGAAGACCGGATTGCGCGAGCCGGCACGCTTCAGGCTCTGCAGGACGCGGCCAGGCATCGATCCCACGTAGGTGCGCCGATGCCCTCGAATCTCGGCCTCGTCCCGCACTCCGCCGAGCGAGGCCCGCGTGAAGTGGCGCCCCATGCAGCGAGCGATCGATCGGCCCAGCGAGGTCTTGCCCACGCCCGGCGGTCCGACGAAGCAGAGGATCGGGGCCGGCGCGCTCGGGGCGAGCTTGCGCACGGCGAGGAACTCGAGGATCCGGTCCTTGACCTTCCCGAGTCCATGGTGGTCGGCATCGAGGATCTTGCGAGCCTCGGTCAGGTCGAGATGATCTTCGGTCTCGATGTCCCAGGGCAGATCGAGGAGCCAATCGAGGTAGGTTCGGATCAGGTGTCGGTCCGGCGCGTGCTGCGGCAGCGACGAGAGTCGCCGCAGCTCGCGCTCGGCCAGATTCTCCGCCTCCTCGGGCAGCGTCCGCGCATCCAGCTTCTCGCGCAGCTCGTCGATCTCGCGCGAGCCCGCATCCGTCTCGCCGATCTCCTCCTGGATCTCGCGCATTCGCTGGCGCAGCATCCGCTCCCGGCGCTTCGGGTCGGTCTCCCGACCGGCCTCGTCGGCCAGCGTACGCTGGGTCTCGGCGATCGTGACCTCCTTCTCGAGATGCTCCTCGACGCGAGCGAGTCGGACCTCCGGGTCCGCCTCCTCGAGCAGCGCCACCTTGTCGCTGTGGCTGAGCGCCAGATTCGAGGCGACGAGATCCGCCAGGATACCGGGCGAGGGGATGCCCTGGATGAAGGCCTTCCACTCCTCGGGCATGTCCTCACGCAGATCGACGACCCGCTGGGCGAGCAGGACGACCCGACGCCAGGCGGCCTCGAGCCGCGGCGAAGGAGGCGGCTCTTCCAAAGGCTGGACCCGGGCATGCAGCGTCGGCTCCCAGGCCGTCGGCTGCGCGATCGTGGCGCGGGCGATCCCCACGACGAGCGCCTGCTTGCCCTCGCGCCGGGCGTCGATGATGCGCATGACGCGCACGATCGTACCGACCGCATGCACGTCTTCGAGGCCGGGGTTCTCCGTCATCGGGTCGCGCTGCGTGACGACGAGCAGATAGCCGTCCTGGCCGGCGGCCTCGAGGGCGGCCAAAGAGCGGGGGCGTCCGATGGCCAGCGGAATCGTGACTCCGGGATAGACCACGAGATCGCGTACGGGCAGTACGGGCAGCACGGCCGGAATCTCGAGCGTCTCGGTGCCGGGCGCCTCGATCACGAAGGCCTCGGCG
>CAYXLY010000198.1:0-6534 GCA_964466005.1 uncultured Spirochaetaceae bacterium
GTCGGGCCCTGGCGGCGCTGCGGGAGGTCAGCGAGGCGCCGATCGTGGGCGTCGTCTACTCGCACGGCCATGGCGATCACACGGGCGGCGTCGATGCCTTCGTTCCCGAGGAGGCCCGGGGGCGGATCCCGATCTACGCGGGGCGGGGCTACGAGCGATATCTGCGCGAGTCGGCCGTGCCGCGCGGGTTGATGCGCGCCTACTATCAGATGGGATATCTGCTCCCGAAGGACGAGACCGGCAGCGTCGGCTCGGGGATCGGCCCGCCCGTGGGCACCGGACGCACCACCTATCAGAGCCCCACCCGGATCGTCGAGGACACGCTCGATCTCGAGATCGGCGACGTGCGCGTCCAGCTCTTCTACTCGCCCAGCGATCTCGACGACGGCGTCTCGGCCTGGATCCCCGACGACGGGGTCATGATGGTCGGCGACGCCGCCTATCCGATGATGCCCGCGATCGCGACGCCCCGCTTCGAGCATGGGCGTCAGTCCTGGGAGGCGCTCGAGAGCCTGGACCGCTATCGCCAATATCCGATCGAGCATCTCCTGCCGGGCCATCTCCATCCGATCTCGGGACGAGAGGAGGTCGCGTCCTTCCTCACGAATTTCCGTGACCTCGTCCAGTACCTGCAGGATCAGTCGATTCGCGCCGTCAACCAGCGACTGGGTCACGAAGAGGCGGCCCGGCGCATCGAGGCCCAGCTGCCGCCGCATCTCGCCGCCGATCCCGACCTGGGCGAGCACTATCACGAGCTCTCCTGGATCGCGAAGGGCATGTACACCAAGGCCGGCGGCTGGTGGGGCGGTGACGTGGTCGATCTCGTGCGCACGACGCCCCGGGAGCGCGCCACCCGCCTGCTCGACCTGATCGGCAGTCGCGCGAAGGTCCGCCGCGCCGTGCAGACGGCCTTCGCCCGGGGCGAGCGGGGCTGGGCGGCGGAGCTCGCAAGGATGCTGATCGAGACCGATCCCGAGGACACCGACGCGCGCCAGATGCTCGCGCGCATCCTGCGGACGATCGCCTACGACTCGAACACCGCGAACCAGCGCCACTATCTCCTCACCGAGGCGCTCGTGATGGAGGGCCGGATCGATCTCGACACGCTCCCGATCGACCTCGCCAATCCCCGCTTCCTCGAGGCGAACCCCGACTCGGTCCTCTTCCGCGCCCAGGGCACGCGGCTCGACCCCGTGAGCAGCGCCGACGTCGAGCTGACCGGCGGCTTCACGATTCGTGACACCGGAGAGGCGCACACGCTGCGGATCCGGCGCGGCGTGATCGAGTGGCAGGCGGGACGCCCCGAGACGGCGGACCTGCGGGTCGACTTCGACCGCTCGACCTGGATCCAGATCGCCGGGGGGCATCTGCGCTGGCTCGACGCCTTCGACGAGGGGCTACTCGGGGTCCGTCCCGGGCGGGGCGCCCTGCTCGACTTCGTCCGCCATTTCGACGGGGAAGGCGAAGGGCAGGCACGGGCGCACGGACGAGGGCAAGGAGCGGAAGCGGCTCCGGGAGCAGGCTCGGACGCGAGAGATTGAGACTCGCCCTGCCCCGCCCCTCCGCTGCCGCAGGCGGCGGCGAGCGGCTGCCGGCGGCAGCCCTCCGCTGCGAGACCGGGTCCCACGGCGCGCGCCCGATCTGATAGGCTGGTCGCGAGGAGAGCACGCATGCCGACTCGCCCCTTCTTCGTGCTGCCCGGCGGCGAGTGCGTCCCCCTCGAAGGGGATTGGCGCATCGCGGAGCTGCGCGGCCACTGGTACGTGCTGGGCCACCACTCCGTGGTCCCCTGCGGCTCCGAGCGCGCGGCGCGCAGCATGCTCGAGGAGCTGCGCGAGCGCAGCGACGCGGACCGCCTGGCGGCCGAGGCGATCGAGGCGCTCGACCGGATTCCGGAGGACTGGGAGACCGACTCCCTCGGCGAGGCCGATCTCGGATGACGCGCGTCGGGCGGGCTCCGGGCTGACTCCAGCCCTCGGCCCTGCCCCGCTCGACTGATCCACCGAAGACGCTCACCGGGTTCGCCGCGTCCGCCGCGTCCGCCGCGCTCGATTTGCTCGACGCGACCGGCTCGATCCATTCGCACGCCTGACCCACCGGAAGCGTTCGCCGCGTTCGCCACGTTCGCCAGGCGAGCTCGCCGCCGCCGTTCGCCGCGTTCGCCCTCTCAGGCCGACGATCGAGCGACGGGCTCCAGGCGAGTCGTGCGATTGAGAGAGAATCGCGCGAATCCCCGACGAGAATCCGAGACCGATTCGAAGGCTCTTCGAGCTTCTCCTGCGACGTGTGCGCGGCTCTCGACCCGGGGCGGTCGGGGGCGGTCGGGTACGTCTGTTGCAGTCCTGCTCGCGACACGAGTCGGACCGGCCGCGACGTCGCGCTCGCCCCCTGACGCGAGGCCGCGGTCGGCTCCGACTCCCAGGATCGCTTCCCGTCCGCGACCCGGCAGCGCAGAGGACCGGGAAGACGAACGGCCAGGACGACGAACGACGAAACGACGGACGGACGACGGACGAGCTCCGGACGAAAGGAAGAAGACATGCGACCGATTCGCTCGCTTCTCTGGATCGGCAGTGGCCGCGGACTCAGCGAGAGCGGCGTCACCGAGGCGCCCGAGCTCGACGTGACCTGGGTCCCGGATCTCGACGAGGCGCTGCGATTGCCGCGGGTCCATTTCGACGGCCTGCTCTTCGAGTGCAGCCGGCCCGAGTCGCTCCGCGAGTCGCTCGGGAGCCTGACTCGCTGGGCAGGCTCCACGCCGCTGCTCGTCTCTTTGGCCGCCGCCCACTCGGGCTGCGCCGAGAAGGCGCTCGAGGCGGGCGCCGCAGCCGTCCTCTGCCTCGGGGCCGAGGAGGACGCACCGACCTCGGAGACCGGCTTCGTCGGCCGTGTGAACGAGATCCTCGACGCGGTTCACGAGACGCAGGCCTCGCGCGCCCGCAGCAAGCACGCCGCGGGACACGCCTCGGTCTCGCCAGCCGGGCCGACCCGCCCGACCCGCCCGACCGGCCCGACCGGCCCGACCGGCCGGACCGGCCCGACCGACGTCGTGGCGACCATCGGCCTCCCCGGCAACGCCCCAGCCCCTCCGAACGCCAGAGCCACCGGAGCCAGCGGAGCCACCCGAGCCGTCGACCGGGTCCCCACCCCCGTCGCCGGCCCCGCCCGAGAGAGAGCGGCCGGCGCTGCGGCTCGCGTCGTCGCGGCGAGCCCGGTCATGCGCGAGGTGCTCGCGCTGGTCGACCGGGCGGCGACGAGCCCGTCGACGGTGCTGCTCACGGGAGAGACGGGCGCGGGCAAGGAGGTGATCGCTCGCGAGCTGCATGCGCGGAGCGGACGCGCCGAGGAGCCCTTCGTCGCGATCAACTGCGCCGCCTTCCCCGAGACGCTGCTCGAGAGCGAGCTCTTCGGTCATGTGAAGGGCGCCTTCACGGGAGCCGACCGGGCCAAGACCGGCCTCTTCGAGGCCGCCGGCCCGGGAACCCTCTTCCTCGACGAGATCGCCGAGATGGGCCTTCCCCTTCAGGCCAAGCTCCTCCGCGTCCTCCAGGAGCGCGAGATCCGACCGGTCGGGGGCACGCGCGTGGTGTCGATCGCCTGCCGGATCGTGGCCGCGACGAACCGCGTGCTCGCGGAAGAGGTCCGGGCCGGGCATTTCCGGGAGGATCTCTTCTATCGCCTGAACGTCTTCCCGATCCGGGTCCCGCCCCTGCGCGAGCGGCGAGACGACATCCTGCCGCTCGCGCGGCATTTCCTCAAACGCCACGGACCGCGCGAGGGCAAGCCCGACAGCCATCTCTCTCTGGCCGCGGGCCAGCTCCTGCAGGGCTACGCCTGGCCGGGCAACGTGCGCGAGCTCGAGAACGAGATGCTCCGCGCGTTGATGATGACGACGACCGGCGAGCTCGTCTCGCCCAAATCGCTCTCTCCCCGACTCGTCGAGATCCTCGAGCCCATCGCCCAGGACGCCCGCCCCGAGGAGACCCTGAAGGAGGCCCTCGAGCGCGTCGAGGCCTGGATGATCCGCCGCTCGCTCGCGAACAACGCCGGTCGCAAGGCGAGGACGGCCCGGAAGCTCGGACTGACGCGGGAGGGGCTCTACAAGAAGATGAAGCGGCTGGGCATCGAGTGAGGACGCTTGTCGACGCTCCCGGCGTCATGGCATCCTGGGCGCAGGAAACGGACGAACCTCGTGCTCGACGAGTCGGTCCTGGAGGAGGCCACCCGGCTCTCCGGCGAGAAGACCTGCTCCGCCGCCGTGATGCGCGCGCTCGAGGACTTCGTGCATCGGGCCCGGGCCCGTCAGATCCTCGAATTACGGGGCTCCGGGCTCTGAGAGGGCCCTCTCCCCGAGATGCGCGGAGACGGCAAGCGGCGCAAGCCCGCCTCGTGATTCTCGTCGACACCTCGGTCTGGATCGAGGTCTTCCGAGCCAGGCGCCCCCTCGACCTCGAGTCCGTCGTCGACTTCGACGAGGTGGTGACGTGCCTGCCGGTGGCTCAGGCTCCGGAGGTCGTCGGCTTCGTCCTCCATCCGTCGACCGATCGACCCTGCCTCACCTCCGACCCTCCGATCGGCCCCTCACCCGGACTCCTCCTACTCTTCTTCGAGCTCCGCGCCGAGATTCTTCCCGATGCGTTGGATGAAGTTCGCGGTCGCCACGACGAAGGCGATCTCCGTGATCTCCTCGGGACCGTAATGGCTCGAGAGCGCTTCGTAGGCCGCATCGGAGGCCTCGACGTCCCGGCTCGTCTCGTAGGCGAAGCGGATCACCGCCCTCTCCGCCGGCGTGAAGGAGTCGCTCTCGAAGCCCGAGGGATCGAGCTCCTCGATCTGGGCCTCACTGAGGCCGGCCTTCCGACCGAGCGGAACGTGATGGCCCTGGCAGTAGGCGCAGCCGTTGTGACGGGCGACCGTCAGATAGGCCATCTCTCGAAGCTTCGGGTCGATCGAGAGCTCCTTGAAGTAGGCCTCCAGCATCCGGCCCAGGGTCTGGGTCGCGGGTCCGGAGCGTCCGAGCAGCTTGACGACGTTCGGGACGAGCCCCATGTCCTTCTCGAGCTGGTCGTAGACCGGCTTCGCTCCCTCGGCCTCCTGTCCTCGTTCGGCGTAGGCGAGTCTCGGCATTTTCTACCTCCATCGGGGATTCCCCGGCTCCCACCGGGGGCTTGCTGGCCCGGCGATCCGCCGCGCCGGTCTGCGCCGGCGCGGGCGAGCCCAGGCGTGCGATCGACGGACGTGCGATCGACGGAAGAGGATCCCCGCCTCTTCCTGCTGGATGAGGCTGCAACCGACATGCCGATTCGGCCCGGATCGTGAGACCGACGCGAGGGGCCTCGCGCCCGCTCGTCCTCGTGCGGGAGATCGATGGATCCCTGCTGCGAGTCCGCGCACGGAGCGTCGGCCCTTCCTCTCCTCGATCCGTCCTGCTGGGCGGATCCGTCCTGCTGGGCGGATCAGTCCTGGTGGGCGCGCAGCGCGGCGATGCGCGCCTCGAGCGGAGGATGGGTCGAGAAGAGCGCGCTCATGCGTCCACCACCGATTCCGAAGGCGGCCATGCTGTCCGGAAGCTGCGCGGTCCCGCCGCGCAGCCGCTCGAGCGCGGCGATCATGTTCTCCCGGCCGGCGAGCCGGGCGCCCCCGGCGTCCGCCCGGAACTCCCGACGACGCGAGAACCAGGACACGATCACCGTCGCGAGGATGCCGAGCAGGATCTGCGCGGCGATCGACGTGACGAAGTAGCCGAGGCCATGACCGCGCTCGTTCTTCAGGATCACGCGGTCGACCAGATGACCGATCACACGCGAGAGGAAGATCACGAAGGTGTTCAGGACGCCCTGGATCAGGCTGAGCGTGATCATGTCCCCGTTCGAGACGTGAGCGATCTCGTGCGCGAGGACGGCGTCGACCTCGTTCCGACGCATCGAGCGCAGCAGCCCCGAGCTCACCGCGACCAGCGCGGCGTTGCGGCGCATGCCCGTCGCGAACGCGTTCGGCGCGTCGGCCGGAAAGATCGCGACCTCGGGCATCTGGATGCCGCCCGCCTCGGCGTGGGCCCGGACCCGGCTGAGGAGCCATTGCTCGTCGGGATCCCGGGTCTCCCCGATCACCTTGGCTCCGGTCTGCCACTTGGCCATGGGCTTCGAGAGGGCGAGGGAGATGAACGAGCCCGTGAAGCCGATCACGGCGGAGAAGACCAGCAAGGCGCCCAGGTCGAGATCGCGGCCCTGTGCATCGAGCACGTCCCCGATCCCGAAGACCGAGAAGAGGACGGCGATGACGGCCAGCACCGCGATGTTGGTGATCAGAAAGAGGACGATTCGCTTCATCGGGCTGTGTTTTCCTGTCTCGATCCCTGTTATCGATTCCGTTCTTCGACCGCGTTCCCGATTCCGAGAAGAGCGGCTCGGCCGATCCGGCGGCTCGGCCCCGTGAGCTTCGCTCCCGCGAGCCGGAAGTCTAGTCCCTCCCCGTCGGATCGGCCGTTCCCGCCGCTCGCACGAGCACCGGACGACCCCGGGGCCCCGGACGGGG
>CAYXLY010000198.1:6634-8219 GCA_964466005.1 uncultured Spirochaetaceae bacterium
CGGCCGTTCCCGCCGCTCGCACGAGCACCGGACGACCCCGGGGCCCCGGACGGGGCGTCCCTCTGCGACGCGGCGCCGCGTGCGGGGGGCCCTCAGCCGTTCGGCCGCAGCCTCGAGAGCGCCTGCACGACGACCGTCAGGGACGTCGCCGAGGGCGTCATCTGGGCCTCGGGGAGCAGCCCGCGCACCCGACCGATCGTCTCCTCCGCCGACGCGAGGAAGGCCTCGACGGCCGCCTCGGGATCCTCGGGGCCGTCCCGCAGCGCCTGCTCGGTCAGCGCACGCTGGAGCGAGAGGATCTCGGTCCGCAGGTCCGTCAGCACCATCCGGTCCCAGGCGTCGTCGCCGGCCGCCCGGGGCAGGTTCTGGAAGACCCAGTTGATGCCCGTGGCGTCGCCCAGCCGCGCATAGGCCCTGGAGACCGCGAGGATCGGCAGCTCCGTCCGCTCGACGAGGCGCACGATGTTGAGGCCCCGATCGGCGAGGGGCGCGCCGGCGACCCAGACGGCCAGGCTCTCGGGAATGCCGCTCTGCAGCAGACCCCGCAGCCGCGCCCCGAAGCGGTCGGACTCCGCCCCGGACAGGAACGCCTCGGTCACCTCGGCCAGCCCGAAGAGCGCCTGGCTCCATCGCCGGGTCTGCTCGGCGGTGACCCGGTCGAGCTCCTCGGCCAGCAGATAGCGCGCGACGTCCTGCACGGCCGCGCCCAGGCTGAGCAGCGCATCGTCGACCTCGTCCAGCGCCACGTCGCCCCGCAGCGCGAGCAGCTCGCCTCGCAGACGCGGACCGTCGAGGATCTCGTCGGCCGTCAGGAGCGCAGCCGCGGCGGCGGGCACGCCCAGCCCGCGCTTGGCGATCATCGTCGTGATCGCCGTGACGCCCCCGACGTCGATGATCCGGTTCGTGACCGCCAGCGCCGTGATCTCGCGCCGCAGCCTGTGAGCGTCGAGGGCCTCGGGGAAGCGAGCCCGGAGCTTCTCGGGAAAGCTCGACTCGAAGAGGGGCTCGAGGCTCGGCCGCTCGACGAAGGGATCCTGCGCGATGGCCTGCCTCGCGTGGAGCTTGGCGAGGCCGAGCAGCACCGCGATCTCCGGTCGCGCGAGGCCTTCCTCGGCCACCCGACGCGCCTGGAGCGTGCTCTCGTCGGGCAGGACGAGCTCCTCGGGCGAGACCGCCTGCGACGCGCAGAGGTCGTCGATCGCCGTGCGGAACGACTCGATGTCGCGTCTGGCCCGCCGCTCGTCGAGAGAGATCGACAGGGCCTGGGCCCGGTTGTGGGCCAGCACCGACTCACAGGCCTCGTCGGCCACCTCGAAGAGCGCCGCGGCCCGCTCCTCCGCGGAGATCTCCCCCGACCGCAGGGGCTGGGCGAGCAGGATCTTGTAGTTCACCTCGTGATCGGAGAGATCGACGCCGGCCGAGTTGTGGATCGCGTCCGTGTCGAGGCGCACGCCCCGACGCGCCGCCTCGACGCGGGCCGCCTGGGTCAGCCCGAGGTTGCCGCCCTCGCCGACCACGCGCGCCTGCAGCTCGCCGGCGTCGATGCGGACCGACTCGTTGGCCCGGTCGCCGACCGCCGCGTGGG
>CAYXLY010000199.1:0-8209 GCA_964466005.1 uncultured Spirochaetaceae bacterium
CATGCGACCGTACATGTAGCCTTCCTGCGCCCAGCGCTGGACGATGGGCATGAGCGCCTGGGTATCCTCGTTCTGACCGAACTCGGTGAGCGTGTCTCCCATGGCGACGGTCGTGATCCCGACCTGGCGATGCTCGCCCTGCCAGGCGCGTGCGAGCGCTTCGAGGGCGATCTTGCTCACGACGTAGGGAGCCTGCGCGAAGCGCGGCGGTGCGTCGTCGATCGAGATGGACGACAGGAAGACGGCCTTGCCGCAGCTCGCTTCGAGGGCGTCGATGGCCGCGCGCATCACGAGGGTCGCGCCAATCAGATTCGTCTCGAGGACGGCTCGCCAGGTCGGGGCATCGACCTCACGAAGCGGCACGAAGGACGAGATGCCCGGGGAGTAGACCAGCGCGTCCAGCCCTCCCAGCTTCGAGATGGCCTGCTCGACCGCCGCCCGACAAGAGCTCTCGTCGCGAACGTCACAGGCGACCGCAAGGGCGCCCCCGCCCGCCTGCTCGACGAGCTCTTCGAGTCGGTCCGTCCGACGCGCGGCGAAGGCGACGCGGCCCCCTTCCTCGGCGATCGCGAGACCCGAAGCGGATCCGATCCCAGAAGAGGCTCCGATGACCAGAACGCGACGATCCACGAGACGCATGCAGGCAGCTCCGAGCAGGAAAAAGTGGGTGTGGCGGCTACCGCCGTCCTTCCGGGCGGGCGGGCTCTCGGAATTATGGCGCAGCCCACCCTCGACGCCCATCGCCTCGCGCTCGCCCTCCGCCCACCGTCGCGGGGCGGGAGCGTCGACGGCGACCGGGGCGACGACGATGAGCCGTCGTCGGGCGGGCTCCGGAGCCCTACGGCTCCGGCCTCCTCAAGAGGTCGCGAGCACGCCTCGAAGGGCGAGCAGGATCAGGGGAAGCGTTCCGAGAGTGAAGAGCGCGAAACGGACGGGCACGAAGTTCACGGTGGCCTGGTAGAGGCTGTGCACGATGCGCAGCCCCGTGTAGGTCCAGGCCAGCCCGACGTCGAACGCCTGGACATTCCCCGCCAGATGGAGGTAGAAGACGAGCGCATAGAAGATCACAGGCTGCTCGTGCAGATGGTTGTAGTTGTCGGCGACCTGACGCACGGAGCGCGGCAGGACGTCGAGCGCGCTCTTCTCCTGCAGACTCCCTGCATCGAGCCCCGCGCGCTGCATCGCGGGAATTCGCGTCGCATACATCCAGACCCACATCACCAGGGTCCAGCAGACCAGTGCCAGAGCGGGCTTCAGGATCGCCGCTCCCATCTCCGTTCCCATCCCCGTCCCTCCTCTTCGTGCGGATCCTTCGCCTTCTCCTCCGTCCTCCTCAGCGGGACGGAGAGGATTCGGGCGCGATCTCGGCCGTGATGTGCTCCCGGACCCATTTGGCATCCCACCACTCGACCGGGTCGACATAGGTCGATCCCACCAGGATCGCGAAGTGGAGATGATCGCCCCCAGCCAGCCCGGTCGCGCCGGAGAGACCGAGTCGCTCCCCCTTGCGGACCTCGCTGCCCTCGCGCACGTCGATGCGCGAGAGATGACCGTAGAGGGAGGCGACCCCGAGGCCGTGATCGACGAGCACGCAGTTGCCGTAGATGCCCAGGTCGCCCGCATGACGGACGATGCCGGAGTTGGCCGCCGTGATCTCCGCTCGAGCCAACGAGGCGAGGTCGTAGCCATAGTGGATCGCGCCGGAGACCGGCCTGCCCTCCACGACATAGACCCGGGCCTCGGCGAATCGGCTGGTCACCTTCGAGCTCGCCATCTGCTCGAAGCCCCCCGACCAGAGGGGTCTGGGAGCGCTCTCGGCGAGCGCTGCGCGAATCGCCTGCTCGTTGGCAGACCTCATCTCCGTGTTGATCCGCTCGAAGGCGGCGACCGGATCCGTGGCGTCGATTCCGGCCTGGCGCGCGAGATCCGGCACCACGTCTCGCAGGAAGGACGCCGGCAGATTCACGTTGCCTCTCGGAAATACGCGCGGCCTGAGTACGACGTTCCAGCGCGCCCGAGACTCGTTTCCGGCGCGGTCCTCCGCCACCACGGCGATCGAGGCGTCGGCGCCCGCGTTCCGATCGACCGCGAAGATCGCGACGCGACGGATCCGGTCCGGAGCTCCGCTCGCCGCGGCTCCCGGTGGACCGCTCTCGGAGTCCGAGCCCGGCAGCGGATAGCCGGGATAGAAGGAGATCCCCTCCTCTCCGATGACCTCGACGCCGTCTCGCGCGACCTCCTCGGAGAGCTCGTAGACGACGGCCGCCGAGCCGCCCTGGTCCACGTACGTGAGCCCCGATCGCACGCTCACCCCGGGAGCGATCCGGTCCACCTCGATGGGGATCTCGAGCTCGCCCCGATTCGCTCGCCAGGACCAATCCTCGGCCTCGATCCGGAGCCGGAAGACTCCGTCCTCGAGTCCGAGCGCCCCGGGATCGAGCGAGAGCGAGACCCGCCGCTCCTGCTCGCGGCTGCCCTCGAGCAGGCTGCCCCGAATCGCATCGGCGAAGAGGGGAGTCTCTCCCGAAGGCGTGACCAGGTACGCCGCCCAGCTCTTGAGGCCCATTCCCTCTTCGGAGACGGAGATCTCGATCTCGCGGGGCTCGTTTCCGAGCAGCACCGCATCCGGTCCCGTCAAGACGGGCGCCGCCGACTCGAGCCTCGCCCACGCGAACACCCCAGCCGCCCCGATTCCGGCCACGATGACCAGCACCAGCAGAGAGCGAAGTCCCAAAGTCGATTCCCCCCAGACCCGATCCGGCCTCAGCCCAGTCCCCCGGAGCTCGCCGTCGACGTCGCCATGCCGCCCTTCTCGCACCACGCGTACCGAGCGCACGACGCGCACCGAGATCGGGGCTGCGGTCCGCTCGCGAGGCGCGCGAGGGAGGCGTGGCCGTCGCTCCGAAGACCGATCGCAACGCGCCGAGCGGCCCGTAGACACGATCGAATGGAGGCGAGCTCCCGGGGCGGGACGCTAGCGCCTTCCGATCGATTCCATCAGGCGAGAGCCGATCGAGATCGGAACCTTCTCTCCCTACCGCAGGGAACGGCGAATCGGAATCGGCGTCCCGGTGAGACGCGTCACACGAGGCCTCGCGTCGCGCGCCGCTTCCGGAGCCAGAAGCGCTCCAGACCGGCCTGATCTCCCGGTGTGGATCGGTCTCGGGCTACGGCTCGGGCTCCGGCTCGGGCTCCGACTCCGACTCCGACTCCGAAGAAGAGGATGGGCGACTCAGGGTCCTGGCCAGAAAGCCGGCCGCCCGGGTCGCACGCTCCCGCAAGGGATAGTCCTCGAAATGCACCCAGCTGAGGAACATCGAGTACCAGGTCCCCACGACGATCTCGGTCAGGGTGTCCAGGTCCACGTCCGACCGGATCTCCTCGGTCGCGACGCCCTCCGCCAGGAAGCGCCGGAAGGCGAGCCGGATCCGACGATCGTCGCTGCCCGCGGTCTCGGGAAACGCCAGCGCCATCATGGCGCTGATGAGCTCCCGGGCCTGGGGCCCCTTCGCCTCCGCTCTCTCGGAGGAGGTCTCGAAGAGCTTCACCAGATGCTCGCCGAAGGTCCCGGGCTGCTTGCTCACCTCCTCCACGTTCTCGAAGAGGTCCTGCAACGCCAGGTCGGAGACCTCGCGCAGGAGATGGAGCTTCGAGGGAAAATGGTTGAAGAAGGTCCCGTACGCGATATCCGCCCGCCGAGCGATCTCCGTCACCGTCGTCGCCTCGTAGCCCTGCCTCTCGAAGAGCGAGAGCGCTCGCTCGACGATCCGTTCACGGATCTCGAGACGGCGCCGCTCTCGACGACTCGGTCGAGGCGCGGTCGACGACAAGTCAGGCCTCGCCCCGGATCTCGGCGATCGTCGGCCCGATCTCCTCGGCGATCGGGCCGAGGCGGTCGAGGTCGAAGCCGTAGACCTCTGCCGCGTTGAGGCCGAGCATGGCGCGGATCTCCTCCTCGGGGTAGTCACCGAAGGTCTCGCTCAGCTTCTTCATCGTATTGGGCCAGGTGCCCTCGAGATGCGGATAGTCCGAGCCCCACATCAGCTTGTCGACGCCGATGTCGTATCGGAAGCGGCCTTCGTGTGCGGGCATGAAGGACGCCCCGATGAAGCAGTTGCGCTGGAAATAC
This sequence comes from uncultured Spirochaetaceae bacterium, assembly GCA_964466005.1. Lineage (GTDB taxonomy): Bacteria > Myxococcota_A > UBA9160 > UBA9160 > UBA4427 > UBA4427. Next base: position 4,130 of record CAYXLY010000199.1, read on the forward strand.
TCGGTCGGCGTCAGGGAGAGATCCTTCGTGAAGTGCTTGAAGATCGGATCGGCTGCCTTGAACTCGAGAACGCGCAGCTTCTCCAGGATCCAGCCCACTCCCGCCTCGGTGAAGACGTATTTCAGGTTCGGATGGCGCTCGAAGGCACCCGACCAGAGCAGCGCGGTGAAGGGTCGCTGGGCCCACATGTCCACCTCGCTGATGAACATGGCCGTGGCGCACTCGACGTCCCCGTAGTCGGGTGACCAGCCGGAATGCGACTGGAGGGGCATGCCCAGCTCCTCGCAGACCGCCCAGAGCGGCTCGTAGCGCGGGTGATGGTAGAAGGGATGCCGGCCCGTGCTCGTCGGCAGGAGCACGCCGCCCCAGAGCCCCATCTCCTTCGCGGCCCGGATCTCCTTGACCGAAGCCTCGATGTCCTCGACGTCGATCAAGGCGACGCCCGCGTGACGCGAGGGGTTCGTGTTGCAGAGATCGGCCAGCCAGCGGTTGTAGGCCTGGCAGCCTGCGAAGCTCTGCTCCGGCGTGACCTCGTATCGATACTGCATCAGCCCCGCGCCGAAGGGAGCCATCTGGGGAAAGATGATCTCGCCGGCGACGCCGTCTTCGTCGAGCTCTCTCACCCGGACCGAGGCATCGAACTCTCCGCGCCGGGGAGCGAAGGGACTCTTCTCGTCGGTGAGCATCTGGAGGATCTGGTCGTCGTCGAGCTGGACCGCCGGATCCGAGATGGCCTTCATCTTGCCGCCGCCCTCGCCTGCCTTGTCGGCGTAGGCCTCGACCGCCTCCTGATCGAAGAAGGTCCCGGCTCGCGAGACCATCTCGCGTGCGTGAGCCAGCCACCAGGTGTTGGCCGCCTCATGGTATTTTCGGGGCATGTACTCGTTGTAGGTCGCCGGCAGCGCACCGGCATGACAGTCTGAGCTGATGATCAGAACCCTGGACATCTCGGAATCCTCCCCTCGAGACGCTTCGCCTCTTCTTGATTCGCCCCGTCGATCGAGACGCTCAGCTGAGCCCCATGTGCTCCAGCTCGATCGGACACTCGCCGCGCGCGAGCTTCGCCGCCCGCTCGTTCAACGTCGCCTCCATCGATTCGCGATCGATCATGATCACGAAGTCCTCGTTCCGGATCCCTTCGATCGCGAAGCGCGCCAGCTCGTCGAGATCCTGCACGGGCATGTCGAAGCCCGCCTTCCGGGCGCCCTCCATGAAGGCGTCGAAGGTCGTCTCCTGGCTGGTGTCGACCTGCTTCTCGCGCGCCAGCTCGGCGGGCCGATTCCGCTTGGTCGTCCAGATGCCCGTATCGAGCAGCCCGCCGGACGGATAGAAGATCGCGGCGCGCAGGTTCGTGCCGCGCCCGACGAGCTGGGCCGCCAGGCACTCGGTCATGATCGAGACCGCGGCCTTGCTCGACGCATAAACGACCTGCTGCGCGAGCGGCGAGATCCCGCCGTCGCCGGAGGACGTATTCATCACGAAGCCCTCTTCTCCGGACTCGATCATGCGGGGCACGAAGGCCTGGACACCGTGCGCCACGCCCGCCACGTTCACCCCGTGCACCCACTGGAAGTCCGAGGGCTCGGTCTCCCAGAGATCGAGGTTCGGAGCGGAGACCCCCGCGTTGTTGCAGAGGACGTGACAGGCCCCATGCGCCTCGAAGACCCGGTCCGCCAGAGCCCGGACGGAGGCGGGATCGGAGACGTCGGTCACCACCCCCATCACCGACCCCCCGAGCTCCTGGGTGGCCTTCTCGAGGGCAGGCGCCTCGACATCGGCGATCACGACCTTCATGCCTTCCGCCAGGAAGGCCTTCGCCAGCGCCTTCCCGATTCCACTCGCCCCGCCCGTCACGACCGCCACGCGATCCTGGAGATCCTTCATGCCCGCTCCTCTCGTCCTTGCTTTGCCGATGCTGCCCGGCGAGACCTGCGCCGGAATCGTCGTGCTGGGCTCGGGGCCCGTACCCGCTGCACGATACCCCCGGCGAAAGATGGATCGCAATCAAAAACTGACATCGGTACAAGTTTCGATCCCCGGCTCCGAGGACCTCCAGTCCGGAAGCGCCCCCGCTCCCGGTCTTCGACGCGCCGCCCTCCTCGATCGACACTCCCCGCCCACCCGGCGCCCCTTGGGATGATCCCCGTGGCTCCGCTCGCCGGGGCCGTGCCGCATCCATGCCATCGGGATCCCTGGCATGAGGGTTGCTTCACGTGGAGGGTGTCCGGTGTGAGTGTCTTCGAGACGCTCGAGGCGCGCGTGAATGCAGACGAAAGAGCGCGCGCCGTCCGGAGTGGAGGACTCATGTGGAGCCTGATCTGGGGCGTGCTGACCCTGGCGCTCTTCGCGCTGGCGCTGGTCAACATGCCCATCGACATCAACGCCCTGATCCTGATCCTGGCCATGAGCTCGGCGGCCGTCTTCGGCTTCTCGCTCTCGGCCACGATCGCCCGCTGGCGACAGCAACGCGATCGCGATGCCTCCCAGCCTCAGCGATGATCCAACGGCAGGATCCATTCACGGAGAGGCTGCGCGGAAGGAAGAGGCTGCGCGGAAGAAGATGTCGAAGCCGGTGCTGATCGCGTTCCTCCTCGGCGTCGTCGTCGGAGTGGCCGCGACGATCCTCTGGAGGCGCCTCTCGACACGGGAGGCGTCCCGGCTCCCGCCGCCGACGGCTCCCAGCGATCCGGATCGAGGCCACACGCCGCCCGGACTCAGTCCGATCCAGCAGCTCCAGGGAGCCCCGCCCGAGATCGCGCCGACGGGACGCAAGAACGATCTCCCGTCTCGGCCCGAGCCCGCGCCCAGGCTCTCGAGCGACCGCTCCGCCGGTGGGGAGACGGAGGCGACCACCGGGGGAAGCCTGACCGACGACCAGAAGGGGCGGGTCGGCGAGCCGCGGGCCGAGAGGAGTGCCGAGGCCGCGAGCAGGAGGGAGAAGGACCGATGAAGGATCGCAGCAGACTGGCCGAGGTACGCGACCGGGCACGGGTGCGTGCGCTCCGGCGATTCGCTCGGGCTCGCCTCGCCGGCCTCGGGACGCTCCTCATCGTCGCTGTCGTCGTCGGCTCCAGCTGCGACGCGGAGCAGGAAGCCGTCCCGGCCGACACCCCGACTGCGATCGCCTGGCTCGAGCCGATCGCGGACAGCGAGGCGAGCGGTCGGGTGACCTTCGTCGAAGAGGCGCCCGGCGTCCGGCTGAGAGCCGAGATCGATGGGCTCGAGCCCGGCATCCATCACCTCCGGCTGCGCTCCATCGCCGACTGCGAGAGCCCGGAAGCGGGCGGGCGGGCGGATGAGCCGCCGGATCTCGTGAGGCTCGAGCTTCGCGCCGAGAGCGAGGTCCTGACGACCGTGCAGGAGAGGCTGCCGGAGATGGAGCTCGAACGCGGGAGCCGCCTGCTGGAGGGCTCGGTCGTGATCGAGTCCCTGCCCGAAGATCCGAGCCCGACTCCCGGCTCGGGACGCGGCGGTCGGGCGGTGGCCTGCGGTCCGGTGGAGTTCGTGGGCGTCCTGCGCGAGGAGAGCGAGGGCCGCTGGCAGGGTCCGCGTCCGACCCCCTGACCCGCTGAGGAGCGCACCGGACGCGGCGCGAGCCGAGACGACGGGGATCGTCCGTCTCCCTCGACCTCAGCCTCGCGCTTCCGGATCGCCCCCTTCGTCGGCCCGCGCGGAGCCTCGGGCCTTCTCGGCGCGACCTCTTTCGTCGGGGCGGTCTTCCCCGTCCGAGCGGTCTTCCCCGTCCGGGCGAGGCGTCCCCTCCTGCCCCCGGCGGCGCGAGTGCACCGCGGCCCCGCGAAGATCCCGCACGACCTTCTCTTCCCGTCGGCCCCCTGCACGGCTGCTCCATGGAAAGTCCTCGGGCGTCGTCTCGATGCGCACCCTGCCTTCCGCGACGGCCCGCTCGAAGCGTCGCTCGAGCATTCGCCTGACATGACGACGGAAGGCCGGAACCAGACAGAGGAAGCCCACGACATCGGTGAGCACGCCCGGCGTCACCAGGAGAGCGCCCGCCACCAGGACGAAGGCGCCCTCGAAGAGGGACTCCGCCGGAAGTCGCCCGGACTCCACGTCCTGCTG
>CAYXLY010000200.1:0-8154 GCA_964466005.1 uncultured Spirochaetaceae bacterium
AAGTGTCGATCCTACCTTCATTTACGGGCTGGCCTCCAAATACCGGCAGGGCTACGGCACGCCGTTCGACCTGTCCGAACTGCAATCGACTTTCGAAAGCATTGCGAACGGGACGCACACCTTCGCCAGCAGTTACGTCCAAGCCTTCACCAATAACTACCCCTATCTTGATTTGTCGAACGTCGTCTATGTCCGCATCGCCGATATTGTGGGTGATGGTTCGGCCCGCGATGCGGAGGGATATGTGATCTACGACCCCTATCCGACGGCCTTCTCGAGCGGAGGCTTCGACCTCGAGGCCGTCGGGGTGCTTCATCCGGCGCCCGAGCCCTCGACGACGCTCCTGCTGATGATCGGAGCGGGGGCGCTTCTCGGTCCGGCCCGACGACGGCTGTCGGGACGCCGCTCGCCGTGATCCGCTGCGTCGCGAGACTCGTGCTCGCGTCGTTTCTCGTGGGACTCCCCTCGGCCGGCACGGGAGCGGAGTCCTCCTCCGCCCGGGCAGGAGGCGAGAGCGAGCCAAGAGCGGGCGGACCGGCGGCGGCCGACCTTCGCGACCGGGACGTCGAAGAGATCGTCGTCTACGGCATCCGCCCCGGAAGACTCGCGCCGATCCCCGGAGCCAGCACCGACGTGATCTTCACCGACGACTATCGGGCCGAGAGCAAGAGCCTCGCGGATCTCCTCTCCGAGACGGAGGGCGTCCGCATCCGACGCTTCGGGGGAGCCGGTGATCGCTCGGAGGTCTCGATTCGTGGCTCGAGCCCCAGCCAGGTCGTCGTCGCGATCGACGGCGTGAAGGCCAACAGCGTCCTGACCGGTGGAATCGATCTCTCGCGCGTCTGCCTGCCCCTGCTGGAACGCATCGAGGTCACGCGCGGCGCCGGCAGCCTGAAGCTCGGCAGCGGTGCGGTCGGAGGCGTCGTGAACCTGGTCACGCGCAGCACGGAACAGGGCCCGGAGACCCGTGCGGCCTTCTCCGCGGGCGCCTTCGAGACCTGGGAGGGATCGATCCTGCACGCCGGGGAGGTCGGACGTCTGGACTACAGCCTCGGCTATTGTGGCTTCGCGACCGAGGGAGACTTCGAGTTCGCCCGCCCCACGGATCGCTTCGGCGGAGTCGATGCGGCCTTCGTCCCGGACTCGGCCACCCGCATCAACAACGACCGGGAGCAGCACGGAGCCACCCTCGGCCTCGGACTTCCCCTGGCCGGGGGCGAGCTGCGCTTCACGGACTTCGCCGTCTTCTCCTCCGGAGGCGAGCCCGGCACGGACTCGGACAACACGGCCAACGCCGGCCAGTCCGCGGAGGCTCGAAGCCGCGACTTCAGCAACCTGGCGCAGCTCCGCTGGGAGGGACCCTCCCCCACCGGCTGGGGCGAGGCGCTCGAGGTCCTCGCCTATCACCGATTCGAGCGGACCTCCTTCCGGGATCCCCAGGCGCGCTTTCGCCCCCCCATCGATCTTCGGGCCCGCCTGATGACTCAGGGGCTCCGGGTCACCGATGTCTGGAGTCCGGACGCGCTGGGAACGCATCACGAGCTCGAGCTGCAGGCCGACCTCGCCCACGACGTTCTCCGCGCCACCGATCAGATCGGCCGCGAGCGCCCCCGCGCTGCGGCCTCGCTGCGCGACGCGCTGCGGCTCTTCGACGATCGTCTCGTGCTCTCGGCTGGAGCGCGCCTCGATTGGGTGGACGGCTTCGATCCACAGATCCTTCCCTCGGCGGGTCTCGTGATCGAGCCCCTCCCCTGGATCCGGATTCGCGGACAGGCCGGACGGGCCTACCGGGTCCCGAACTTCGACGAGCTCTTCCATCCCGACCAGGGCTTCATCCGCGGCAATCCCGACCTCTCGCCGGAAGACGCCTGGAACTTCGACCTCGGGCTCGAGCTCGAGCTGGCCCGGGCGGGCCCCTTCTCCCGGATTCGCCTGCGCGGCAGCTTGTTCCGGCGCGAGATCGACGAGTCGATCGTCTGGGTCCTGATCAACTCGACGACGCTGGCTCCCGTGAACGTCGGTGAGGCCACGATCCAGGGCTTCGAGGTCTCGGCCTCGATCGACCTCGGCCGCTACCTCCGACTCTCGGCCAACCACACCCAGATCGACTCCGAGCGGGCCTCCAGCGGCAAGCGCCTGCCGGGACAGCCGGAGGAGGAGACCTTCGCGCGGCTGCGAATCGGACGCGAGGAGGCCTGGAAGATCGTCGGCGAGGTCCACCGGGTGGGCGAGCAGCTCGTGAGCGAAGGGGGATCGCGGATTCTGCCGGCTCGCACGGTCTGGAACGCCAGCGCCTCGCTGAACTGGGTCGAGATTCCCTGGGCTCCGTCTCCGGATTGGGCCCGCGCGATCTGGCTCTACGTCGAGGTCGACAACCTCACGGACGAGGCCGTCCGGGACTCGCTGTCCTTCCCGCAGCCCGGACGGCAGGCGTCGGCCGGTCTCGAGGTCTCGTGGTGAGGCGGCTCGCCGTCGGAAACCGGGGCCGAGCGCGCTCGCTGAGACTGCTCGGGATCGGACTCGTCGGGCTGCTGCTGGCCTGCGAAGGAGACGGAAGCGGCGGTGAAGGCCTGATCATCCGCAATGACCCGGATCCCGGCTGCGCACCGGCCGGCCGCGATTTTCCGTCGGGCCTGGCCGTGCTCTCGCCCGAGGTCTCGAGGGCCGCTCTGGTCCAGACGAGACCTCCGGACGTGCGGGTCTACGGGCTCGATGCCGACGCCCCCACGCTCCTGTCCGTGGTCAACATCGGACTCGACAGCGATGGAGACGGCATCCCGGACACCGAGGCGATCGAGCCGATCCTGGGTCCCTTTCGCAGCCCCGTCATGGGGGAGATCCAGGCCGTGAGCGACGAGATCGCGCTCGTCAGCACGAGCGACTACGAGCAGGTCCTCGTGGTCGACCCCCGCACCGGACGCCCGGTCGAGGTGACGATCGAGGTTCCGAGCGGCATCCCGCCCGGTCGCCACCCGCTGCTGCCGGCCCCCGGCACGTCGGCGACGCGGACCGGCCTGTCGACGCTCGCGTGCGTCTCTCCTCCCGATCCGGTCGACTCCGAAGGAGACCCGATCGGGGTCGAGCCCGCCTGCAGTGCCGACGCGCCCTCCTTCCTGACCACCCTGACGGCGGGCAAGGCGGTGGTGGGAGGACGGCTCTTCGTGGCGACCTCGAACCTCATCCCACGCACGTCGCGTTATGCCCCGGGCACGGTCCTCGTCTTCGATTGGGAAGAGGGCCCGAACGGAATCGTCGTGCGACCGTCCGTCGACACCCCGATGCTCTGGACCTCCGTCTTCAATCCGACCGGCCTCGTCGCGTTCCGCACGCCGGGTGGCCGCGAGCTCGCGCTCGTCACCGGGACCGGCGCCATCGGCTTCGGCAGCGGGGCATCCAACATCCGGACGGAGTCGGCCATCGACGTCATCGACCCGAGCGTGCCCAGGATCGTCGCTTCGATTCCGCTGGGTCTCGCCGGCCCCTCCTTCGACGCGCCTGCCGTGGAGCCGGGCGGGCGACTCGCCTTCCTCGGCGCCTCCTCGCAGCGACGGATCTACGCCATCGATCTCCGGGCGCTCGATACGCCGGCGCTCCATGCGCGGAGCGGTCCGCCCGTCGTGCTCGACGGCATGACGCTCGGCTTCGAGGACGCCCGGGTCTTCACGGCCGATCGACCGCTCGAGCTTCCCCGGCGTGGGGACGGACGCGCCTCCGGCGCCTGTGAGGGCAATACGGACGTGACGACCAATGCGCTGGGCACGCAGGCCTTCGTCACCGACTTCTGTGATGGCACGCTCACCCGGCTCCGCTTCGATCTGGAAGGCTCGCCCCCCGTCCCCTATGCCCCCGAGCGCTTCTCGATCGCGGGTCAATCGAGTCCCTTCGCCCCGAACGACGACTTCGGTCAGCTCAGCGCCCCGGGGCTGGTCCTCGCGCGACCGGGGATCCCCGGCGTCGACTTCACCTCGCCCGACCTGCTGGTCCTCGCGGGACAGCCCAACGCCCAGCTCTGCGCGTTCCGCATCGAGTCGGACCGCGACTGAAGCGGCGACCGGACGCCGAGCCAGCGGCCACTGGACGGACCCGGGCCGGATCGCCGCGGATTGCCTCGGGTCGGCTCTCGCGACCGCGGGGCAAGGGATCGCAACGGAGCTAGATCTCCGTCCTTCGCAGCCGCAGCGCATTGCCGATCACGGAGACCGAGCTCAGGCTCATCGCCGCGGCGGCGACCATCGGGCTGAGGAGGAGTCCGAGCGCGGGATAGAGGATGCCCGCGGCGATGGGCACGCCGAAGGCGTTGTAGACGAAGGCGAAGAAGAGATTCTGACGGATGTTGCGCATCGTCAGTCGACTGAGCCGACGGGCTCGGAGGATCCCGCGGAGATCGCCGTGCACGAGGGTCACGCCTGCGCTCTCCATCGCGACGTCCGTACCGGTGCCCATGGCGATTCCCACGTGGGCCCGGGCCAGGGCGGGCGCGTCGTTCACGCCGTCGCCCGCCATCGCGACGATCCGGCCTTCCGCCTGGAGCTGCTCGATGGCCTGGGCCTTCTGATCCGGCAGCACGTCGGCCCTCACCTCGTCGAGACGGAGCTGTCGGGCGACGGCTCGCGCGGTGATCTCGTCGTCGCCGGTCAGGACCACGATCCGAAGCCCTTCGGCGTGCAGACCCGCCACCGCAGCCGGCGTCGACGCCTTGATGGGATCGGCGACTCCGAGCAGTCCGATCAGCCTGCCGTCGGCGGCCACGAAGACCACGGTCTGCCCCTCCGATCGCATCGCGTCCGCCCTCTCCGCGAGCGACCCCTCGGCTTCGGCCCCGAGCTCCTTCATCAGCCTGTGATTGCCGACGCCGACCTCCCGACCGTCGACGCATCCGACGAGACCTCGCCCCGTCCTCGACTCGAATCGCTCGACGGCGCCCGGGTCGAGATCGCGATCCCGAGCCGCCGCGACGATCGCCTCGGCGAGCGGATGCTCGCTGCTGCGCTCGAGAGACGCGGCGACCTGCAGGACCTCCTCCTCCGTGAGTCCGTCCCGGGGCACCGTCCGCACGAGCCTGGGACGGCCTTCGGTCAGGGTCCCGGTCTTGTCGATGACGACCGTATCGACGTCCTGGAGCAGCTCGATCGCCTCGGCATTCCGGAAGAGGATGCCTTCCAGGGCGGCCTTGCCCGTGGCGACCATGATCGACATCGGCGTCGCGAGACCCAGGGCACAGGGACAGGCGATGATCAGGACGGCCACGGCGTTGATGAGGGCATGCGCCATCCGGGGCTCCGGGCCGAAGACGCTCCAGACGACGAAGGTCACGAGCGCCGCCCCGATGACGGTCGGCACGAAGTAGCCGGCGACGACGTCGGCGAGGCGCTGGATGGGAGCCCGGCTGCGCTGGGCCTCGGCGACCATCCGGACGATCCGCGCCAGCAGCGTCTCGGCCCCGACCCGCTCGGCCCGGATCACGACGGAGCCCGTTCCATTCACCGTCGCTCCGGTCACGGCGTCGTCTCTGCGCTTGGTGACCGGCATCGGCTCTCCCGTGATCATCGACTCGTCGACCACGCTCTCGCCTTCGAGGACGATGCCGTCCACCGGGACCTTCTCGCCGGGTCGCACCCGCAGTCGATCCCCGACGCGCACCGATTCGAGCGGCACGTCCTCCTCGGTCCCGTCCTCGTGGACACGGCGCGCCGTCTTCGGGGCGAGGCCGAGCAGGGCACGGATCGCCGCCCCGGTCCGACTGCGAGCGCGCAGCTCCAGGACCTGCCCGAGGAGGACCAGCGTCACGATCACGGCGGAGGCCTCGAAGTAGACCGCGACCCGCCCGGCCTCGGTGCGGAAGGACGGGGGAAAGATCTCCGGCAGCATCGTCGCGATCACGCTGTAGCCCCAGGCCGTCCCCGTGCCGAGTGCGATGAGGGTGAACATGTTGAGATGCCGGCTCCGGAGGGATGCCCAGCCGCGGACGAAGAAGGGCCACCCGCCCCAGAGAACGACCGGCGTCGCCAGGACGAGCTGGACCCACGCGAGAGTGCGGGGCGAGAATCGGGCCGTCAGCGGGTCGCCCTCGAACATCTCGATCATCGCGATCGCGAAGACGGGAAGAGTCAGCGCCAGGCTGATCCAGAGCCGGTGGCTCATGTCCGCGAGCTCGGGATTCTCCTCCTCCTCCGCCCGGATCTCCGTCGGCTCGAGTGCCATTCCGCAGATCGGGCAGGAGCCCGGCTCCTCCCGCACGATCTCGGGATCCATCGGACACGTCCAGGGACCGCCCCCGGCGGCCGTCTCGCTTCCGACCCCCGAACGCCCGTCTCCGAGGAAGGACTCGGGATCCTCGCTGAAGCGGGACTGACAGCGCTGCGAGCAGAAGAGGTAGGTCGTCCCGGCGTGCTCGATCCGTCTGGGGCTCGTCGCATCGACGGACATGCCGCAGACCGGATCCCGCTCCTCCCCCTGATGCTGACTCATGACCCTGCGAGACCTCCGGGATGAGGGCCGATGGAGCGCGCTGGAGCCAGAGCGCCGGGCCCTGTCGGCCGCTTCACCCGCCTCGATCGCCGCTCGGGAGCGCGGACCGTGCACGCGCCGCGAGCTTATCGGGCCGGCGCCCTGCGGCCAACGCACCGGCGGGCGGGCTCGACGGGCTTTCCCTGAGTCAATCGGCCCCGGATCGTCGATCGGACTGCGCAGAGGGAGGCTCGGCAGGCGGGGCAGAGACCTCGAGCCCGCTGCGCCCGAGCAGTCCGGCCGCATGGAAGCAGACGAGCCCCGCTGCCACGGCGACGTTCAGGCTCTCGAGACGACCCGCCATGGGAATCGAGACCGCCCGATCGAGCTGCGCTCGGACCGACTCCGAGAGCCCCTCGCTCTCGCTGCCCAGCACGAAGACCGCGCGATGCGGCACCGGCTGCTCGAAGAGCGACTCCGGGGCGTCCGCCGCCAGCCCGAGGCACCGGAATCCCGCGCCTCGAAGCTCGGCCAATCCGATCGCGAGAGAGTCGCAGCGCACGATCGGACAGTCGAAGATCGCACCCGACGCGGCCCGAACGACCAGGCCGTTCACCCAGGGCTGGCCCGAGAGTGGCCAGAGCAGCGCGTCGAGACCGGCTCCGACGACGGAGCGGACGACCATCCCGACGTTCTGGGAGTTCGTCACGCCGTCCAGGGCCAGCACCCGACGAGGTCGGCGCGCCGCCCGCCCCCGGGTCCCGGCGAGGAAAGCCTCCAGCTCCATCACGTTGCGCAGACGAACGCGGGCGGCCAGGCCCTGGTCGTGCCGGGGCGCGCCCGTGAGTCGGCTCACGGCCTCCCGCGAGCCCTCCTCGAGCCGCACCCCCCTGTCCTCCGCGCGTCGACGCAGCGCCTTGCGCTCGGCGGGCGGGAGTCCACGAGCCAGCACCAGCTCGAGGACGTCGACGCCTCGGGAGTCGAGCGCCTCCTCGACGGGATGCCGTCCGAACACGACGATCTCGGTCTCTCCACGGGTGGGGTCCCGGCGGGTCATGGCGGAATCATCGGAGATTTCGCTAGACGCGCCAGACGAAGCGGAGGCGGCCGTCGAATCGCTTCGGGTTCATCCGCAGGCAGACGAAGTCATGGAGGATCGGCGGGAAGCGCGGCTCCGCGCCCAGGGCGGCCTTCCATACCTCGGCGAGATCACGGCTCAGCTCGCAGAGAGGTCGACGGGCATCGGCTTCCTGATCATCGTCCCAGATCACCAGCGCGAGATCGAAGACGGGCGCCGGACCGAGGATGCCGCGGTAGACCTCGCGGTCGAGCAGGTCGAAGCGCCGTGGCCGAGCCAGCTCGATCAGCGATGACAGCGCTCGAAGCAGCAGGCGGTAGGCGCTCTCGCTCTCCTCGATCTGGACGAAGCCCAGCGTCGGAAGCGGACGCGCCTCGCAGGTGACCGCGGCGTAGTCGATCCGGCGAGGCTCTTCGGCCGCAGGCTCTCCCGCCGTGGCCTCGTGAAACCCGACGGCAGTCGCGAGACAGGTGAAGGAGCAGGCGTCGCCCTGCACGAAGAGCTCGCGGGAGGGATAGAAGAAGGTGTCTCTCGGATCGCAGGGCCGCGGATCCTCGCTGACCAGCTCGGCCGTCGCACTCTCCGGGGTCGCCTCGCGGATCTGCGAGACGCTTCGGACGAGGTCGTCG
>CAYXLY010000201.1:0-8109 GCA_964466005.1 uncultured Spirochaetaceae bacterium
GATCGGGTCGAAGACGCGTGCATCGCGACCGAGGGGTTCATGAGATGGCCTCTAGCGCGTCTGCCCCGACTCCGCGCCGTCCGTCCCGGAAGGAGCTCTCTCCTGCGGGTCGAGGAATCGGAAGAACTCGTGATCCGGCGGCACGACGAGGGTCGTGCGATCGCCGAGCGTCTTGCGATAGGCCTCGAGGCTGCGGACGAAGGCGTAGAAGTCGGGGGCCTTGCCGTAGGCCTCTGCATAGATGCGAGCGGCCTCGGCGTCCCCCTCGCCCTGCAGCACCTCCGACTCCGCTCGCGCCTTCGCCACCCGCTCGCGCGCCTCTCTCTCGGCCTTCGCCCGCAGCTCCCGCGCCTCCCGCTGACCGATCGCGCGCGTTTCACGGGAGATCGCTCGGCGCTGCTCGCGCATCTGCTCGAAGGTCGCCGCCTCGGCCTTGAGCGGCAGCTCCGTCCGGTTGATCCGAACGTCGATCACCCGCACGCCGTTCGAGGAGAGCTCTTCGGTCGCCCGGGTGTCGAGCGCCTCGAGAACCTCGGCTCGCGACAGCAGCTGTTGCATGGTCAGATTTCCCGCCGCGCCGCCCACGAGCGATCCGACCCTCTGCTGGATCCGGTCACTCGCCTGCCGCACGCCGCCCGGAAAGCTCCGACGGAACTGCAGGGGCGCCGAGATCTGCCAGACGACGTAGTAGTCGACGATCAACCGCTCGTTCTCTCCGATCTCGATCTCCGTCGCGGCGGCGTTGAGGTATTGCAGCCGCTTGTCGAAGACCTTCACCTCGTCGATCAGCGGGATCCGCACTGTCCAGCTCGCCTCGGTCATCTCCTTGATCGGCTTCCCGAGGCGCAGGATGATCCGATACTGATCTTCGCGATTGATGACCAGCGGCCCCCGATCGAACTGAGCCGCCCAGATGGTGCCGACCCCCACCGCTGCGAGCACGATCAGGCCGAAGAGAAATCTCATTGCGAGCCCCCTCCCGGCGTGGCCCGCCCGCCGAGCGGGAGCATCGGGAGCATGTTCACCGTATTCGGCTCGACGACCATCTTCTCCACCCCAGGCAGGATCTGCTCCATCGTCTCGAGATAGAGCCTTCGCCTCGTCACCTGGGGCGCGAGCCGATACTCGGCGAGCAGGGCCTCGAAGCGGGTGGCCTGCCCGCGGGCCTCGATGATCTTGGATCGCTTGTAGGCCTCGGCCTCCTCGTAGAGCTCGGCCGCCTGGGCCCGCGCCCGCTCGAGGATCTCCTGCGCGTCGCCGCGGGCGGCCGAGATCGCTCGCTTCTCGTCCTGACTCGCCGACACGACATCCGCGAAGGCCTCTCGCACCGGCTCCGGCGCCTGGGGCTTCTGGAGATTGATCTTGTCCACCTGGAAGGCCGGCTCGAGCCCGATCTCTTCGAAGTAGGAAGCGAGCAGGCCGTCGAGCAGGCTGGATGCCTCCTGCTCGATCTCGCCCCGGGCCCGGGAGAGCACCTCATCGATCGTCTTCTTTCCGATCACCTCCCGCACGGCGGCCTCCGTCGCGTCGTGCAGGATCGCACCGGGGTCAGCCATCCCGAACGCGAAAGAGTAGGCGTTCTGGACCTTGTACTGAAGCTCGTAGTCCACGTTGACGATGTTGCTGTCCGCCGTCTGGATCGCGTTCCGATCGATCCGGGCCGCGATCTCGCGATCCTCCTCGTCTCTCGGCTTCCCCGGCGTGGACTGCGTCGGCTCCTCTCCGAACGACTCCGTCCGGAGGCCGCCCGTGTTGACGATCTCGTGGTACTCGAGGGGCGGAGGCCAGTGGATCCGCCAGCCCTCCATCTCCTCGATCCGATCGAGCTTGCCCAGACGCAGGATCACCGCCGACTCGCCGAGCTCCAGCCAGTAGACCCCCTGATAGGCCCAGCCTCCGAGCACCGACAGGGAGATCAGCAGGACGAGCGTGTTCACGATCGTCCTCGTCACGCTCCGGCGATCCTGCGCGTCGGCCTGCTCTCCCTTCGTATTCGACTCGCGACGCGCCAACTAGGAGCTTCCCTCTTCGGCGTCCCCGCTGCCCTCCGCGGCCCCCTGGATCTCGTCCGCCGCCGCGCGCATCGCGTCGCGTCCCTCGATCAGCTGGTCGTAGAAGGGGCGGACCATGTCGATCGGAACCGGAAAGATGGTGGTGGAGTTCTTGCCGCTGCCCGCGATCTCGGCCAGCGTCTGCAGATACCGCAGCTGGAGGCCCGAGGGCTGCGTCGAGAGCGTCTCGGCGGCATCGGCGATGCGCTGGGCGGCCTGGTACTCGCCCTCGGCCAGCGTCACCTTGGCGCGCTTCTCGCGCTCGGCCTCCGCCTGCTTCGCCATCATCCGCTGCATCTCCTGCGGTAGGTCGATCTGCTTCAGCTCGACCGCACGCACCTTGACGCCCCACGGCTCGGTCTGCTGGTCGATGATCTCCTGCAACGTCTGATTGATCCGCTCGCGATCCGACAAGAGGTGGTCGAGCTCGGCCTGGCCGCAGACGCTCCGTAGCGTCGTCTGGGAGAGCTGCGACGTGCCGTAGAGATAGTTCTCGACCTGGATGACGGACTTCTCGGGATGCATGACCCGGAAATAGAGTACGGCGTTCACCTTCACCGACACGTTGTCCAGGGTGATGACCTCCTGAGCCGGGACGTCCATCACGATCTCGCGCAGGCCGATCCGGACCATGCGATCGACGCCGGGAATGATCCAGCGAAGGCCCGCCTCACGCGTCCCCACGTAGCGACCGAGGCGGAAGACCACGCCCCGTTCGTACTCGGGCAGGATCCGCACGCCCGAGAGGATGAACAGGGCCAGGAAGACGACCAGTATCAGGATTCCCAACAAGATTTCTCTCCTCGACGCCCCGCGACGGCAGCCCGGCCCCTCTTCGGATGGACCGGGCGAGACGTCACGAGCGCGATTGCTCCGCCCTGCGAACGTGCAGGGTCAGTCCCTCGATCGAGAGGACCTCGACGGCCTCGCCGGGCTCGATCGCCTCATCGGCCTCGGCGCTCCAGTACTCCCCCCGCACGAAGACCGTCCCCTTGCGCCGGGCGCCCCGGGGCTCGATGGCGCTCGTCGACCGCCCGACCAGGCCGATCATCTCGTCGAGACCGGTCGTCTGGTGGACGAAGAGCGTCCTTCCCAGACTGTAGGCGATCAGCGCGCCGATGAGCGTCATCGCGAGAGCCGTCGGGACGAGGACCTCCCAGAACGAGATCGTGAGATCCGAGACCGTGGGACGATCGAAGACCATGGATCCGCCGACCAGGAAGCAGGCGATCCCACCCGCGAAGAGCAGCCCGAAGGACGTCACGAAGAGCTCGGCGATCATGAGGCCGATCCCGACGATCACCAGCAGCAGGCCGATCCAGGAGAAGGGAAGGATCTGGAACGCGAAGCCGGCCAGGATCAGGGCGCCGACTCCGACGGCTCCGGGAACGATCATGCCCGGCGCCTGGACCTCCATGTAGATCCCGATCACCCCGATCGCAAGCAGCAGCACCGCGACGTTCGGATCGGCGAGGAAGGCGAAGATCGACTGGACGACAGTCATCTCGACCCGGACCTGAGGAGCGTCGACCACTGCGAGCGTCACGGGCTCGCCGTCGACCATGACCTCGTTTCCCTCGATCTTCTCGAGCAGCTCCTCTCGACTCTTCGCCACCAGGTCGATCACGCCGATCTCCAGGGCCTCGTCGGCGCCGATCGCCACGGAGTTGCGCACCGCCTCGACGGCCCACTCGACGTTGCGCTTCTTCTGCTTGGCGATCGACTCGACGTACGCGGCCAGGAAGTTCTCGGCCTTCTCGGCTGCAAAGTCGCGGCCGCCCCCCTCCTTGCCCTGATCGCCCGAGCCCCCTACGGCGCTCACGGGATGCGCCGCTCCGATGCTCGTACCCGGGGACATCGCAGCGACCGTGGAGGCCAGCGTGATGAACGTTCCCGCGGATGCCGCCCAGGCGCCTCGCGGCGTCACGTAGACGATCACGGGGACCTTCGCGTTGAGCATCTCCTGGATGATGTCCTGAGTCGACGAGACCAGGCCGCCCGGGGTATCGAGCTCGATCAGGAGGCCGGCAGCCTCCTCCTTCTCCGCGCGCTCGATGGCTCGAATGAGATAGTCGGCGCTCGCGGGGTTGATCGAGCCGTCGACCGTCGCCACCAGCAGGTCCCGTGCGGTCGCCGCTCCGGGGCCGAGCAGGCACAGGACCAGGAAGACGAGACCCAGCCCTCGCGAATGACGCAGGAGAGCCCGTCCCCGATCGCTTGCGGTGCCCCTCATCGTCCTCCCCGCAGCTTCTCGACGCGGTCGAAGAGCTGGGCCGCCACGTCCCGCTTCGAAAGCAGTGGAAGCTCCTCGAGGCCCCCGTCCGGCCAGACGAAGAGGACGGCGTTCTCCTCGACCTCGAAGCCGGCATCCGCGCGCGAGATGTCGTTGGCCACGATCAGATCGCACCCCTTTCGAGCCAGCTTCCGCCGCGCGGCCTCGATCACGTCGTGGCTCTCGGCCGCGAAGCCGATGATCGTTCGAGAGCCCTTGCGCGCGCTGATCTCCGCCAGGATGTCGGGGTTCCGGACGAGCTCGAGGTGGATCCCCTCCCCGTCTTCGAGCGACTCCTTCTTGATCTTGCGCGCGCTGACCTCGCGGGGCCTGAAGTCGGCCACCGCGGCCGCCTTGACGACGACGGTGGCGGCCTCGAGCTCGGCCAGGACGGCCTCCCGCATCTCCAGGGCCGTCCGAACGTCGATCCGACGCACGCCCAGCGGAGTCGCGACGCTCGTCACGCCGGCCACCAGAACGACCTCCGCTCCTCGACGCGCGGCCTCCTCGGCGATCGCGAAGCCCATCTTGCCCGAGGAGCGATTGGTCAGGGCTCGCACGGCGTCGAGCGGCTCGGCCGTCCCGCCGGCCGTGACGACCACCCGCTCTCCCGAGAGCGTCTTCGGGACGAGGAGGCCCTCTGCGGCTCGTGCGATCGTCTCGGGATCGCTCATGCGCCCCAGCCCCTCCCAGCCACAGGCGAGCTCTCCGGCGTCGGGACCGATGAAGTCGACTCCCCGCCCGCGCAGGATCTCGAGATTCGCCTGCGTCGCCGGATGGCTCCACATGTTCACGTTCATCGCCGGGGCGACGAGGAGAGGGGCGCGGGTCGCCAGCAGGACCGCCGTCACGAGGTCATCCGCCAGACCATGCGCCAGCTTCGCGAGGAGATTGGCCGTCGCCGGAGCGATCAGCACCAGATCCGCCCAATCCGCCAGGCGGATATGGTCGATCTCCCCCTCTTCCGTGGGATCGAAGAGATCCCGCCGGACCTGAAGGCTCGAGACCGCCTGCAGCGAGAGCGGGGAGACGAAGCGCTCGGCCTCCGAGGTCATCGCGCAGCGGACCTCGTGACCGGCGCGCCGCAGCGCGCGAACCAGCTCGGGGGCCTTGTAGGCGGCGATCCCGCCCGAGATCATCAGCAGGATGCGACGCGGAGCCATTGCGGTCCGTCCTCCGTGGATTCATTCCACGACAGCCCCTAGGGTAACCCCTCGCGATGCGCGAGCCAAACGAGCGCCTCAGCCGGGGCCGAGCTTCTTCTTGAGCGCCTCGGCCACGATCGCCGGAACGAACTCGTCGATGCTCGCGCCGAAGCGGACGAGCTCCTTCAGCCGCGAGGAGCTCACGTAGAGGTACTCCTGGCTGGTCATGAAGAAGACGATCTCCACGCCGGGCGCCAGATGGTTGTTCATCAAGGCCATCTCGAACTCGTACTCGAAGTCCTGGTTCGCCCGCAGTCCCCGAATGATGGCGCTGGCCCCGATCTGCTGGGCGTAGTGGACGACGAGTCCGTCGAAGACCCGGACCGAGACATCCTCCATGTCGTTCGTCACCGCCTCGAGGATCTCCAGACGCTCCTCGTTGCTGAAGGTCGCGCTCTTCGAGACGTTCCGAGCCAGTCCCAGGACCACCTCGTCGAAGAGGACCCGACTGCGACGGATGAGATCGAGATGTCCATTCGTGATCGGGTCGAAGCTGGCCGGGAACAACCCGACTCGCCTCTTCCCTCCGCTCTGCGCCATTCGTTCTCTACTCCCCAGACGATTCCGGGCCCGCCGGAGCGAGCCATGTCAGCCACGTCTCCCCGTAGCGACGCTCTTCGAGTCGTCTCGCTCCGGGAATCGCCGCCAGAGGATGGCGCTTCGGTCCCTCGACGACCACCACCGAATCCGGAGACAGCAGTGGGCCGGCGAAGAGTGCTTCGAGAACGGGCTCTCGCTCACCCGATGCGTAGGGCGGATCGACGAAGACCAGATCGAAGGAAATCGACTCCGACGCCAGGCGTCTCAGGGCTCTCGACGCTTCGGAAGAGATCAGACGGAGCGCCTCGACCCGGCTCAGTCCGAGATGCTCGAGCCGTCGTCGGAGATCGCGCAGCACGCGCCGCGACTGGTCGACGAAGACGACCCCCGAGGCCCCTCGGGAAAAAGCCTCCAGTCCAAGGGCACCGGTGCCCGCGTAGAGATCGAGCACGCGCAGGCCCGCCACATCGCCGAGCGAAGAGAAGAGCGCCTCCCGGACGCGATCCGAGGTCGGACGCACGCCCTCCGAGACCCGGCCGAGATCGCGCCCGCGCAGGCTTCCTCCGATGATCCGCATTCCCGATTCCCGCCTCGTCCGTCCCCCGACTGGTCGTGGAGCGTTCCGGTACACGCCGTTCTACGGCGGATCGCTCCACGGCGGGCTCGCTCCACCATCGACTCGGTCGGCTCGGTCCATGATCGACTCGGTCGGCTCGCTCGACAGCTGGCGCGTTCCCCGCTCGCATCCTAGCCCTTCATCGAGCGAAGCCCGCCGCCAGGCCGGGCGGCGATCGATTCGGGCTTCGGGACGAAAAAAATCGAGGCGACACATGGCGAGATTTCTTTTCTGTGTATTGCTCACATGGAGCCGATCAGAGGGTTGATCGTCCCAGACTCGCTGCCTAGACTGCTCGCGTTCCAATCCTTCGAAACATCTCTGTGTGACGGGCTCGTCATGCGTCGGGCGATCTCCGCCGCGGCGGAGCGTGTCGATCGCACGATACGAGCCTCTTACGGCACGCTTGCAAGAGGCGTTCACGAGGCGTTCAAGAGCCGGTCCAGAGTCGGTCCAGAGCCGCAGGAATCGTGAGAACGTTCGCGAATGGACGCGAGAGAGCGATCGGGTGCCATCAGAGGCATTCCTCGGCCGACGACCAGATGGGGGCCTCGCGCGTCGTCCCGAACGATCGTCGAAGCCCGGCCGAAGGAAGCCCGGCCGAAGAATGTCGCGTGCAGAGTGAGAAGCGAGCAGGGTGGGAAGTGAAGAGTCGGGACGCCGTCGAGTAGAGACGAGATGGAAAAGAGATCGAGCAGAGAGATCAAGAAAGGGTCGCGATCGATGTCCAGTGCTGCGCTCAAGAGAATCAAGAAGAAGCTGCCCGAACGACTCGCGGAGGTTCGCGGTGACCGCTCGCAGAGACAGTTCGCGAGAGACCTGGGTGTCTTCCAGCAGAACGTCAATCGGTATGAGAACGGAACGACACCCCATACCGACTTCTTGATCACGCTCTCCACGAAGGAGAACATCTCTCTGGACTGGCTGCTGCTCGGCAAGGGGCGCATGCGCCGCAGCCGCTGACTCGTCCTCCTACCAACTCCTTCCCGGCTCCTTCCGGTCGACCGCGCCCGCTCTCGGGAGCCACCGATCGGACCCCATCCATCCGGACCGGCGAGAACGGAGCGGCAGCGCGCCCACGCCGCCCGCGCCCGCCGCCATCCCGTCTTCCCTTACGGGACGTCGGAGGGCGGTCTGGGTGCGAGTGCCTCCCTGTGGTCCGCTGCCTCTCGGCTGCCGGGAAACGAGCGGGGCGGGTTGGGAAGCTCGCTTCCGTTCCCGTCTCCCGCGGCGCGCTCGCGGGTCGGCAGCCCCTGCCTCCAGGCGACCGCCCGTCCTCCGGAATCCCGCCTCTCCCGTCTCGAGGCATGCCTCTTGCTGTTCAGCTGGATGGACCGCCCGGAACGATGCCGCCGGCATCGGCTCCCGCGGGTCGACTCAGGGAGAGGGTTCCCCCATGCTTCGTGTCTTCGCCTCGAGCACGAT
>CAYXLY010000202.1:0-8102 GCA_964466005.1 uncultured Spirochaetaceae bacterium
AGCTACAATTCCCTTCGTGTAAATGGCAATTGGCGCGACGATATCATCGTCGACGTCCCCCCTGCCTTCGACGCTCGCGATCCAGGCGAAGACCGATCTCCTCGGTCGGCCCTCCACGACTGCCGGCTCTGCGAGCTCGCTCAGCGCGCGGGCCGCGCCAGCCTCGCCCCGCCGACGGCCGCTTCGTCCATCCCTGTCCCGGTGCAGGGTCGACCGCGGATCGTGTCCTTCGAGCCCGCCCCGGCCGGCGACCCCGCCCTCCGCCGCCAGGCGCCCCGCGCGCCACCCCACCGCCTCCGGACCTGAGAGAAGCCGTCTCCTGCTTCCCACCGCACGTCGCGCGCTCGCGCGGTCGCTGCAGTCCACGGGCAGGAACCTCTGGCTCCCGAACCCTCCGTCGCGCGCCGACCGGCGCGCACGGCCGGAGACCGATCCATGCCCCCGATCAACGCCGGCGGCGCGTATCCGCCGTCGATCCGCTGTGCCGATCCACACGATGAGGCCCCCGGCCGCGAGGCCGGATCGGGCTCATCCTCCGAAGAGCCCGACCTCAGGAGCCTCGTCGAGCCCCATCTCGCCCTGCTGCGGCGCGTCGCCCTGCGCATCCTCGGCTGCCCAGAGGAGGCCCAGGACGCCGTCCAGGAGGCGATCCTCGCGCTCTGGCGCCTGCGCGGAAGGCCGCCCCGACTTCGGGGATGGCTGGTTCGCACCGTCGTCCACCGCAGCCTCCACCGTCGCCGAAGCGAGCTTCGTCGCCGGCGATGGGAGGATCAGGCGGCCATCGATCCCGGATCGATCTGCCCGCTCTGCGATCCCGAGGACGAGCTCGGCCGGCGGGAGCTCATCGCGGCGCTCGAGCAGGCCCTCGGTCGGCTCTCCAGCGAGCATCAGATCGTCCTCGCCTTGAGAGTCGAGGGGCTCGAGTACGACGAGATCGCCGAGCGGCTCGACCTTCCGGTGGGCACCGTGCGGTCGCGCCTGAACCGGGCGCGGCGTGCTCTGCGCGAGCGGATGCCTCGCGAATGGATCTAGAGGCTCTCTCGAGCACCCCGACCGAGCGGCGGGGCCCGCGGATCCGACCCGAGCTCGCGACGCGAGATCGGAGGCGTCCTCGTCGCTCCGGCGAGCCCTCCCATCGCGGGCATCGGGTCGAAGACGCACGCCTCGCGACCGCGCTCTGGACCGTCGCGCTCCTCATGCTCGCGCTTCTCTCGAGCCCCCACGCCGCTCTCGGCGTCGAGACGGCCCCGATCGACTCCGTGCACGTGGGCGAGAACGAGCGGGTGGTCCTGGCCCGGGAGATCCTTCGTATCGCGGTCGGAGACCCGGGGATCGCTTCGGTGCAGATGATCTCGAGCCGTGAGGTGCTGATCCTCGGGCGCCGTCCCGGTCAGACGAACCTGATCCTCTGGCTCGACGACGGGGCAGTGGTCGAGCGCCGCGTCCGGGTGGAGCGCGACCTCTCGCTCCTCGCCCGGGCGATCGCCGACGTCCATCCGGCCATCGCGGTCACGACCGCTCCCGACCGCGACGCCGTCGTGCTCACCGGAGTCGTTCCCGACGTCCGCCATTCGCGGGCCGCAGAGGCGGTCGCCTCGGACTACCTGCGCGGCGGCGGGGTGCGCAGCAGCCGGCGCGGATCGCTGATCGTCGGATCCGGCAGCCGGGGCCCGGCCTCCGAATCGACCAGGCCCGACGAAGCGGGCAGGGAAGCGGGCGGAGAGCTCGACGGAGGGCCCGGCGGGCGCCAAGAGGACTTCCTGCTCGAGGAGCCCGACGATCGGGGTGAAGGACGGCTCATCAACCTGATCCGCGTCGACCGGGTGCCGGAGCGCATGGAGCAGAGAATCCGGGCGGCTCTCGTCGCCGCGGGCGGCGAGGAGATCGACGTCCGGCGTCTGACGGCGGGCGCCCTGCCCGACGACTCGCGCGACACCTTCGTGCTCGAGGGGCGGGTCGAGAGCCAGGTCGCGCTCGTCCGCTCGCTGATCTCGGCCGCCCGACTGCTCGACCCCGCGGCCTCGGCCGACCAGATCGAGGTCGTGGCCGACGAGGCAGGCGCGCTCGGCGGGCGCGGCCGGGGAGCGGGCGCAGGGGGCGGAGGAGGAGGAGGCGCCACGATCGCAGGCGTGGGGACCCGCATCGGAGGCGGCGGCGCGGTCGGCGGGAACGACCTGCAATCGAATGTCGCCCGCGCCAAGGCCCTGTCGCTGGCCGACGGCCAGATCCTCTCCTTTCTCGAGGTGATCCGACTGCCGCAGGTCCGGCTCGAGACGCGGATCTACGAGGTGAACCGCTCCCGACTGCGCGACTGGTCGCCCAACCTGAACGTCCTGATCGGCAATACCGGGAACGTCGAGATCGTGCCTTCTGTGACCTCGCTTCTCATCCAGGGCGAGGACGGCACGCCGGCGGGACTGACCCGGGGCGATCTGCAGGGAGCCCTCTCGCTGCTCGATGGCGGCACCCTGCTCGGCGGCCTTCAGTACGTCGGCGACCTCTTCGCCATCGACTTCGCCCTCGACCTCCTCGAGCAGGAGGACATCGCCCGGACCCTGGCGAAGCCGACGGTCTCCGTGCTCTCCGGAGAGGTCGCGAGCTTCAACTCCGGCGGTCAGATTCCGATCGCCGTCACCGTCGACACGACGACCTCCGCGACCTCGGGCACGCTGCTCTCCTCGACCGTCTTCGCCGAGTTCGGGGTGAACGTGTCCGTTCGCCCCCTCGTCTCCGAGGACGACATGATCACGCTCGACGTGACGCCCAGCATCTCCCAGCCCGACTTCGATCTGACGGCCGACCTGGTCGGCTCGACGGGCTCCCAGCAGTCGACGACCGCCTTCCAGACGCGATCCCTGCGCACGACGACGCGGCTTCGGGACGGTCAGAGCCTCGTGATCGGAGGCCTGCTCCAGACGGCGATGAGCCGGGGCAGTCGCTTCACTCCCTGGATCCACCGCATCCCCGGCCTCGGATGGCTGGCCAAGAGCCGCGAGGACCAGTACGACGACCTCGACTTCGTGGTCGTCCTCAGCCCTTCGATCGTCTACGAGCGCAATCCCCGCGCCTCGCTCTGGGCCTATCCGGCTGCGACGGAGATCCTCGGCTCCCTGCGGAGTCGAGGAGATCGGACCGGATCGAGAGAATGAAGGGAACTCCGGGGGGCCGACCGGCGAGTCTTGATCGGAAGGGTCTTCCTGACCATTCGAGTCGGGTGGGGCCCCTGCGTCCGCGAGAGCGGACGAGACATGCAAACGGAGACGTTCAATGGGAGGGAGAAGCCACATGCGAGCCCGAAACGAGACGATTCGAGAGTCCAGGAAGAGCCGGCGACAGCGGGGAGCCGCGCTGGCCGAGTACGGGCTGCTGCTGGCCGGACTCGCCCTCTCCTCCATGGTCGCGGTCAGCGTACTGGGGGGGAAGGTCGGAGGCATGATCGCGTCGGTGGCAACTCTGCTGCCCGGCGCGAGCGCGGAGGAGAACGCTCCCGTCCAGGTCGGCAAGCTGATCGAGACCCAGACCGTGGACTCGAACGGGGACGGGATCTTCGAGCAGGTCATCAGCAATCAGGCGCTCGAGGGCAACGCCCAGCGGCCGAGCAATCGAATGGGCAGCGCCCTCAACATGCAGGGCCACGAGGTCGGCCATCTCTACCAGCTCGGCGATCGCTCGCTGCATCGCTAGGCCGGCTCGAGGGGGGTGTGCGTGTCGGTTCGGGAGCGAGACGGGCGACGGCGGAGAGGCAGCGCCCTGGTCGAGTTCGCCCTGCTCGCCTTCGTCGTCTGGCTGATTCTGGCCGGCGTGCTGGAGCTGGGTCGAGCCTTCTCGGCTCAACAGATCCTTCAGCACGCGGCCCGCACCATCGCGCGAGAGATGTCCCTGCTGGAGCTCCCCCACGATGCGTCCTTCGACGAGGCCTTGCGAGCCGTCTTCGACACGCGCTTCCTCGTGATCGACGCGAACCTCCTCGCCCGCTGCGGGAAGCCCCTGTTCGGAGAGCCGGGACACGACGCGGGCGTGGCAGAGCTCTTCGTGGAGCAGGTACCGATCGGAAACCGTCTACTGAGGCCCCTGATGATCCATGACCAGGTCGGCGAGCTCCGGATGATCCGCTATCCGGGCGCCGTGCTCGCCCGGACCGACGGCGTGTCGGCCAGCAGTCCCTGTCCGGAGGGATCCGTCTTTACGGTCGGCATCGCGGAGCTCGACCGACCGGCGAGCCGGATCCGGTGGCGCGCCGTCGTCTCCCCGGAGCCCGTGCCCGGAGATCCCGCCGCGACCCCGGGCCGCGACGACTACGCGCTCGAGGCCGGCGGCTGGGCGGGCGTCCGCGTCCGCTATCCCTTCCAATCGGCGGCGCTTCTCGCCAGCCGCGAGACCGGCGTCGTCGATCCGGCGACGGGCCGCATGACCCGGACCCTCGTCGACGTGGACGGAGACGGCGCGCTCGTCGACACGGGTCTCGAGAGCCTGGACGCCTCCCTCCTGCCCCCGGGTGCGGCCGACGACGCCCTCTCGAGCCTGTCGATCCAGGCCTACGCAGGACCACGAGGACTCGGGCGGCTCTTCTCGCTCCCCGATGGCGGCGGGGAGGCCCGCAGCGTCCGGCCTTATCGACGATTGCTGTCCGCCGTGGCGGGATTCCGACGCGAGACCTTCCTCCCGGCCGTGGGCGGATCATGAGTCCGCGCCCCCTTCGAGCATCTCGCAGTCGTCGCGCGCCGGCGGATCTGCAGGCATGGCTCGTGCCGCTCGCCGCGGGCCTGCTCGCCCTCGTCGGCATCGGACTGCTCTGGACGGGCTGGGCGACCGAGCGGGACGAGACCGGGCCCGGAATCCGGCCGGGCGAGGTCGGCGTCCCCGTCGCCGCGCTCGATCTCCCCGCCTACACCGAGCTTCAGCTGGAGCATCTGCTCGATCCCGCCACGGGCGAGCTGGCGGCCGTCTTCCTGCCGGGAGAATCGATCCTCGAGTCCACGATCGTCGACCCGGCGGATCTCATCGGCCGTGTGCTCGCCCGCCGGAAGGCGGCCCGCCGCACCTTTCGCGAGGAGGACTTCCTTCCGATCGGGACCCGCCCCGGACTCGTCGCCGGCATTCCGGCGGGCAAGCGTGCGCTCCGGATCGATGCGAGCCGCGTCAGCGGCATCGTCGGTCTCCAGCAGGGGGATCGCTTCGACCTCGTCGCCACGTACCCGGGCCAGACAGGCACCGGCCGCATCGAGTCGGTCTACGGCTCGACGGGCTCCCTCGACGCGCGGTCGAACGCTCGCGCCCGGACCGTGGCGGAGAATGCCGCCGTCGTGACCGCACTCGAGAGCCGCCAGCTGCCATCCGGTGGCCGAATGGGCGCCGTCGTGCAGGAGATGGTGATCGCGCTGGGGCCCGACGAGGTCGCGATCGTCGCCGAGGCCCTCGAGATCGCCCAGCGCATCGATTGCATCCCGCGCTCCGGCCTGCCCGAACAGAGCGAGGCGAACGCGACGGCGGAGGCGGCCGCCGGCCGGCGGCCTCGCTCGACCCGCGGCCGCATGGGCGACGAGCCGATCGTCGACGTGATCGAGGGGTCGAGGCGGGCTCTCCGTCGGGTTCCTCTCGATCGCTGGACGTCGGCGCCGCCCGCCGTCGGGGCGGGCCCGGCGGAGCCTCGCGTCGGACGCGGGGCAGGCGGGCGCTGACCGATGCTGCCGCTCTTCGCGATGTTGCTCTTTGCCCTGCTGGGCATCGGCGCGCTGGTCGTCGACGGCGGTCTCGCCCTCACCGAGCAGGCGAGACTCGATGCGGCGGCGGAGATGCTCGCCCGCGAGTGGGTCCACACGACGGCCCTGCCCGACGCGGCGTTGCCGGAGCGCTGTCGCAGCCTGACGCAGGGCACGGACGCACGGGAGCGCTGCCTCCGGGCCACGCGGCTCGGTCCGCTGCTCGGGCCGCTCGGACTCGTTCTCGATCCGCAGGGTGGCGCGCCCGACGCGCGGCCGCTCTCGCTGGAAGGCATCCCTGTCGATCTGCGGGGCGTCCGGCTGGGCACGCTCGAGACCGCGGGCGTGCTCGCAGCGGACGCGGGCGCGCAGCTTCGGCTCTCCCGTTCGACGCCCCTGCTGCTGGGCTGGGGGGCGCTCTTGCCGCGGGTCGAAGGACGCGAGAACGCGGAGATCCCCGACGTGCTCGCGGCCCGGCAGCGCGAAGGCATGACTCCGGACCTCGCCGGCAGCGGACTCCGCTCGGCGGGATTCGAGGTCGAGGGCCGCGCCTCGATCGATGCCGTGGGCCTTCCGGCGCTCCGGGTCGGCCCGATCCTTCCGGACCGGCCCGGGGTCGCCGGCGCCGTCGGGCTCGCCCTCCATCTCAGCGCCCTGGACGCCCTCGCGACGGCCCTCGTCGATGGAGCCGGCACCCCGACCCTCGACCTCTCGGCGATCCTCGAGCAGGGACAGACCCTCGTACGCGCCCGCGGCGACGAGGTCGGCTGCAGCTTCGACCTCTCCGTCTCCGGACGCCGGGTGGGTGAACGGCTGATCCGCCGGGCGGAGCTCGCCTTCGATCCGGCCCGACCGGTCGCGACCGCCTACCTGCCCATCGTCGAGTCCTGCGAAGAGCCGGTCCTGGGGTTCGTGGAGCTCGCCCTCCGGCCCGGCGCGACGCCCGGCGAGATCGGGCTCGTGCGCGCGACGGCCGGCTCCGCTCAGCCCAACGCGTCCGCGATCCCGGACTCACGCGAGGCCGCCCGGGCGGCGGCCGCCGTGATCGGCGCGACCGGAACGGGCGGGCAGGCCCTGCTCGTCGATCCGGACGCGAGCTGGGCTCCGCTCGTGCTGCGCCGGGCGCGTCTCTCGCCGACACCGCCGACGGGCGCGTCGCGATGAGCAGCCGCGCCATCCAGCTGCTCGTGGTCGGCGACGAGTCCCTGGCCGACGAGGTCGAGGCCGCCCTCGCCGGAGCGCGACAGGGACGGGCCTTCCTTCGCCTCGCGCACGGCTTCGAGGCGGCCGAGCGCAGCCTGCGCCAGCGCGCGCCCGACCTCGTCGTGAGCGTGCTCGGCGATCATCCGGCCGATCTCCACGACTTCGCCCACTGCGTCCGCTCGCTGGCGCCCGATGCCATCCTGATCGGCGTCCAGGCACGCCGCGGCGAGGGCGACACGCCCGCCGACGTGCTCGTCGAAGCGATCCGCTCGAAGCTCGCCGACGTGATCGAGCGTCCCCTCTCGAGCGAGGTCCTGCGAGATGTGCTCGAAGCGGTCGAGGCGCACGGCGCCGGAGCCGCCTCCCGCTCCGGTCGGGTGCTCGCCTTCCACAGCACCAAGGGGGGCGTCGGCAAGTCGACCCTGTCGATCAACACGGCCGTGGGCCTGGCCCTGCGACATCCCGATCAGGTGCTGCTCGTCGACTGCTCGCTCCAGCTCGGCGTCTGCGCCTCGGCGCTCGACCTGGAGCCGGGCAGCTCGATCGCGACGGCGGCGAGGGAGCGCGATCGTCTCGATGCACGCATGCTCCGGGAGCTGTCGGAGCTCCATCCCGAGACGGGCCTCCGGCTTCTCTCGGCGCCGATCGACCCCGTCGATGCATCGGACGTCGATGATCAGGCGATGGCCCAGGTGCTCGCGCTCGCGAGGCGGAGCTTCGAATACGTCGTCGTCGACACGCTCCCGATCGTCGACGCCGTGATGCTCGCGATCTTCGACCTCGCGGACCGGATCTACCTCGTGAATCAGGGGACGGTCCCCGACGTGATCGGCGCCGCACGACTCCGCGCGATGCTCGATCAGATCGAGATTCCCGCGGAGCGCGAGCGGATCGTCCTGAACCGCAACACGCCCTCCTTTCCCGGCCAGCTCGGTCGCGAGGAGGTGGGGCGTCGGATCGGCCGCGAGGTCGACTTCGAGATCCCCTACGACAAGCGCGTGCTGTCGGCGCTGAACCTCGGAGAGCCGCGCATCCTCTCGGCCTCTCTTCGCGGATGGGGAAGGGGCTGGGGTCGGGGGCTGCGCGCGCTCGTCGACGATGCGGAGTCGATCGGGAGCGAGGCCGAGAAGGCGCCGCTGGCATCGACCGAGCAGGCGTCGACCGGGGAGGCGTGAGATGAGCGGGAAGCCCGAAGAGACG
>CAYXLY010000203.1:0-8079 GCA_964466005.1 uncultured Spirochaetaceae bacterium
GCCCACGAGCCGACTTCTCCGGTCCTGCGCTCCTCGGGCCTGAGGGGCGATGTGAATGACCCCAGGGGTCTCTTCAGGCACCGCTCCGAGTGGCCGATGTCCCCGTTCGAGGACGTCCGCACCAGGGAGAAGCTTCGCGTGGCCTTTCGCCCGTCGATCGTGATCGCATTCGTCGCCTCCTGCCTGGCCGCAGGGGGGATCGCGCTGCCTGCCGCGAGCCAGCAGCGTCCCGCGATCGCAGACGATGCACCGACGAGCGTGGTCCCGACGCGCGATCTCCAGCCCCTTCCCGTCGCGTCGCAGGCCGTCGCGTCGCGGTCCCTCGGGTCGCCGGGCCTCGCTCCGCCTTCGGCGGCCCCGGAAGCGGGTCGCGAGATCATGCGCGCGGCCTGGGAAGACGGACCGGCGACGCCGCACGCGCGGGCCGCCGCGCTCCTGCGTGCGCGACTCGAGCTCGGCCTCGGGGACCTGAAGCCCGCCGCCCTGGCTCTCCTGCGGAGCGCCTCCGCGGAGGAGCCCGAGATCCACGCGGAGCTCGCCCGGGATCTCGCACCGGGGCTGCCCCGGATCCAGATGGCGGCAGCGCAGGCCCACTGGGCGGCCGGTGAGATCGGGACTGCGACGCAGGCCCTACTCGACGCCCTGCTCGCCGTCCGCGACGATTTCGGCGTCCAGCTCTGGCTGCTCGAGAACTTCTCGATCCTGCTGCTCATGGTCGTGCTCGGCGCCTCGCTGGCGTTCATGCTGCTGGCCGCGCTCGCGGTCTTCCCGCATGCCGCGCATGATCTGGGAGATCTGCTCTCCCGCAGCACGCCGGGCTTCGCGCGCGCCGCGGCCCTGGTGACCCTCCTGCTCCTGCCCCTCGCGCTCGGTGAAGGGCTGCTGGGTCTCTCGCTCGCGCTCTTCGCGCTCGGATTCGCCTACGGAAAGGCCCATCAGCGAAGCGTGCTGACGCTGGCGGCGGTGCTGCTGATCCTCGGGCTGCATCCGCTCGCGCAGCTCGTCTCGATCACCACCACCCTGGTCGATCGCGATCCCGTCGCGGAGAGCGCCACCGCCGTGGTCCAGGGACTCGAGACCGGGGCCGACGTCGAACGTCTCGAGCGGGCCGAGCCCGAGGACCTGTTGGCCGCTCACGCATTGGCCTATCGCGCCCGCCGTCACGGCCGGGAGGAGGAGGCGCGCCGCCGTCTGGACTCGATCCTCGCTCGCGTCCCGACCGATGCGGTGGCTCTCGCGAATCGGGGCAATCTCGAGATGCGGAGCGGTCGGATCGCACCGGCGATCGACTACTACGAGCGAGCGGCTGCGATCCTCGACTCCCCGATCCTGCTCTTCGATCTCTCCCAGGCCTACGCGAGCGCGTTCCGGATGGACGAGTACGAGCGCGCGCTGGCTCGCGCACAGCGCCTGGGCGACGACGCGGTGTCCGCCCTCTCGCGCGTCGGCGAGGCGGACCTCGTGGCCGATCTCGAGGTCCCCGAAGAGCTCTTCATCGACCGGTTCCGCGCCCTGGCCCTGGCCCAGGATCACGGTGTCGGAGTCGCGGAGGCGCTCGCGCCCGGACGCCTCGGGGATCGCTGGCTGGTGACGGCGGGCGCCTTCGCCCTGGTGGCCCTCTCCTGCCTGCTCTTCGCGGGACGCTTCGATCATGCGAGCCTCTGCGCTCGCTGCGGCCACCGGATCTGCACGCGTTGCGAGGAGACGGTCTGGAGCGAGGAAATCTGCGAAGACTGCCATCGTCTCTTCCAGAATCCCGAGGCGACGGACCCCTCCCTGCGGATGGCCCGCTTGCAGGCGCTCGCGGAGCGCGAGGCGCGGATCGGGCGCGTCGTGTGGGCCGCCTCTCTGATCGTCCCGGGCGTAGCGGGGCTCGCCGCGCGACGACCCGATCTGGCGATGTTCGGCCTGCTGCTCTCGGGTTGGGCGCTGGGCTGGCTTCTGTGGCCTTCGGGAGTGCTCGTCGATCCTCTGATGATGGGCGGGGCGGCCTTCCTCTGCTTCGCGATTCCCGGCGCTCTCTCGGTCCTGGCGTATGGAGCCGTCGTCGTGAGCAGCCTCGTCGTCCGGAAGAATCTCTAGGAGAGTCATGTCGTCCGTCGCACTCCACGGCAACCTGCGCGACTTCGGGATCGCCGAGGTCTTCCAGCTGATCGGCCAGCAGCGAAAGACGGGCACCCTCGAGGTCGTGGGGGAGGAGGGCGCGATCTTCCTCGCCTTCGATGCCGGGCGCGTGGTGCTCGGGGGGCCTCTCGATTCACGTTCCGAACGCGAGCCGCTCGGACGTCAGCTCGTGCGGGCGGGCTATCTGACCCGCGAGCAGCTCGCGAGCCTCGAGCGCGAGAGCGCGCGCTCCGCCCGGGCGGTGCCCGACCTGCTTCTGGCCGCAGGGCTGATCGAGCCCGACACGCTCTCGGAGGTCCAGCATCTCCTCACGCGCGAGACGGTCTTCGACGTGATGCGTCGTAAGAGCGGCGACTTCCACTTCCGGGCCGAGAAGGTCAGCCATCAGACGCCACTCGAGAATCTCCTGGGCGCGGAGCAGATCCTGATGGACGGACTGAGGATGCTGGACGAGTGGCAGACCTTCGTGGACGTGGTGCCCTCGCAGGAGGCGGTCTTCCGTCGCGTCGGAGACCCGGACGCCGTCCGCGGACTGAGTCGGGGCGAGGCCGACGCGCGCCTCGAGAACGCGGAGCGCGTCCTGCAGCTGGTCGATGGTCGGCTCGACGTCCGGCGGATCATCGATCTGTCGCGGATCGGCACGTTCGAGGCGACGAGAGCCCTGGCGGAGTTGAGGCAGGCGGGTGTGATCGAGCTCGTGGCCTCTGCTCCGCGCCGTTCGCCGGCGGGTCGGCCGAAGAGGCCCCGCCGGATCGCGGTCACGGCCCTCCTGCGGACCGCGCTGGGCACGACCCTGCCGCTGGTCGCGCTCGGTCTGCTCGCCGCGAGCCTGCTCCAGCGGGTCGACGGGGAGGGGCGGCTCCCGGGCTCGGCCATCCCCGATCCGACCCTGCATCGGCTCGGGACGCGCTACGAGGTGCGCCGGCTCCGCAACGAGCTCGAGACGCATCGCCTCCAGCACGGGGCCTATCCGGCGACCCTCGAGGAGCTCGCTCCGGCCCTCGCCGGAGGAGGCCCTTCGTTGACGTCCTCGGAGCTGGGCGACTATTATTATCGGGTGCGCGATGACCAGGCGACCCTGCTCGCGCCGATGCACTGAAGCTCCGCGCGCAATCCGGTCGGATCGGTCGAGGCGGCGGCGGGGCGGCTGCCCTGGCGGCAAACGCCATTCGGCCTCGTGAGCGCACTGCGGCATGAGCCGCTGGCTCGCTCGGGGCCGTCAGGAACCGTCAGGAACCGCCGGAAACCGTCAGGAACGGTCAAGAGGACCCCCAGCTGGCTCGGGAACAAACCGCGACCTCCGACAATCTCACCTTCGACGACAACGCCATGGCGGTTGCCCTCTACGGGAACGGGGAGCAGACGCTCCGGCTCATCGAGCGCTCGCTGGGCGTCGAGATCCACGCCCGTGGCAACGAGGTCCGGATCGAGGGCGAAGCCGACCGGGTCGGTCTCGCGCGTCGGGTCCTGGAAGAGCTCTACGCGTTGCTCGAGTCCGGCAAGGGGGTGCGTCATGCCGATGTGCGGCACGTGATCCGGATGATCTCCGACGAGCCCGACGTCCAGCTCTCGGACGTCTACGAGAACGTCCTCGCTCGGGGTCTGCGAAACGTGATCCGGGCGAAGAATCTCGCCCAGCGACGCTATGTCGACCTGATCCAGAAGCACGACGTCACGATCGCCGTGGGGCCGGCGGGAACCGGCAAGACCTATCTCGCGATGGCGATGGCCATCGCGGCACTCCACCGCAAGGAGATCTCGAGGATCATCCTGACCCGGCCGGCGGTCGAGGCTGGCGAGAGGCTGGGCTTCCTGCCGGGCGACCTGTCCGAGAAGGTCGACCCCTACATGCGGCCTCTCTACGACGCGCTGCGCGACATGATGGACATGGAGAAGGCCGCCCGACTCATCGAACGGGGCGTGATCGAGGTCGCACCGCTCGCCTTCATGCGGGGCCGGACCCTGAACGACTCCTTCGTCATCCTCGACGAGGCGCAGAACACGACCGGCGAGCAGATGAAGATGTTCCTGACCCGTCTCGGAGACAACTCGAAGGCCGTGATCACCGGCGACGTGACCCAGGTCGACCTGCCCGGCGGAACCGAGAGCGGTCTCGTGGAGGCCTCGCGGGTTCTCGAAGGCGTCCGGGGGATCGGGTTCATGGCCTTCGCGCCGACCGACGTGGTTCGACATCCGCTCGTGCAATCGATCATCCAGGCCTACGACCGGGCCGCGGCGGAGGCCGCTCGTCGGTCGTCGGCCTCGAGCGCGTCCGGCTCCGACGCAGCCCGACCGCGCGAAGTCGAATCCGCGAGCCCGGCTGAAGGCTCTTCTCGTCCTCGCGCCGAAGGCTCTTCTCCGCCTCGCGCTGAAGGCTCTTCTCGTCCTCGCGCTGAAGGCTCCGGAGATCGCGGATGACCGTGGTCCTCTCCGGGCCGCCCGCCGCGATCCGGGGCTCGAGAGTGGACGTCGGGGCCCTGCGAGCGCGGGCGCGAGCAATCCTTCGAAGCGTCGGGCAGGGCCGCTCCGAGCTCTCGGTCGCCCTCGTCGACGACTCGGAGATCGCGGCCCTGAACGCTCGCTGGCGGGGGAAGCCCCGGGCCACGGACGTGCTCTCCTTCTCGCTGCTCGAGGGCGACTTCGCGACGCATCGGGGAGCGCTACTCGGCGACGTCGTGATCAGCGTCGAGACGGCCGCGCGGCAGGCCTCGGAACGCCATCGCTCCCTCGACGAGGTCGTGACCCGGCTGCTGATCCACGGGGTCCTGCACCTGATCGGACACGATCACGAGGAGGACGCCGAGGCCCGCCGCATGCGTGCCGAAGAGCGGAGAATCTGGCGGAGCCTGGCGTGAAGACCCCGTTCGGACCCGGTCGGCAGCGCATCGCGCTCGCGCTTCACGCCCTCGCGACGCCTCTCGCGTTTCCGCACGAGCTGCCCTGGGGTGGCTCGATCGATCTCGGCCTCGCGCTCGCCTGGATCGTGCCGGCCACCCTGATCCTCGGCCTGCAGGGCCTCTCGCCCAGACGCGCGGCGGGCGAGGCCTTCGTCGCGAGCCTGGTCGGTCACGCCTTGCTCTTCCACTGGTTCTTCGTGGTGACGGTGACCTACGGCGGCATGCCGGGGGGGCTGGGCGTTCTCGCGCCGCTGCTTCCCGCGGTCTACGTCGCGCTCTTCACGGCGGCGTTCGCCGGGCTCTGGGTCCGGTTCGGGGCGAGGAGTGCCTTTCCGGCGCTCGCAGGGGCCGCTCTCTGGGTCGCGCTCGACTGGGCTCGCGCGCACTTCCTGGGCGGGTTTCCGTGGGCGACGCTCGGCTACGCCCTGCATCTCGACATCCCCCTGCTCGGCATCACGCGCTGGACCGGCGTCTACGGCCTTTCCTTCGTCGCAGCCGGGATGGGCATCGCTCTGGCCCGGGCGCTGGCGCATCCCACACCCCGGGCCTGGCGTCGGGCGGGGCTCGTGGGCGCGGGCGTCCTCCTGGCCCATGGGCTGGGGCTGCTGCTCCAGGCGAGCGAGCCCGGTGTCGTCGAGCGGGTCCGGATCGCGGCCGTCCAGGGCAATATCGATCAGGGCGCGAAGTGGGATGCGGCGCGTCGGGAGCGGATCCTCGAGACCTACGTCCGACTGAGCCTGGAGGCCGCGAGCCGGGGAGCGGATTGGATCGTGTGGCCGGAGACGGCCGTGCCCGGGCTGCTCGAGGCCGATCCGGACCTGTCCGATCGGATCGCTCGCCTCGCGCGACGCACGGACGCCGATCTGGTGATCGGCGGCATGGGGATCGCCTCGGACCAGGCCGCCCGGCGGATCACGGCCTTCTTCGACTCGGCCTTCGTCTTCGATCGCCTGGGTCGACGCATCGACCGCTACGACAAGACCCACCTCGTCCCCTTCGGCGAGTACGTCCCGCTCCGCGGGCTGCTCGGCCACTTCTTCCAGTCCCTGGCGACGGGGCTGGCCACCCGCGACGTGACCGCCGGAGCGGCCCCCCGAGTCCTCCTGATCGAGGGGAGAGCGAGCGGCCGACCGCCCCTCCGCGTCGGCGTCCCGATCTGCTACGAGCTTCTCTTTCCCCATCTCGTCCACGAGTTCGGAGCGGGCGGAGCGGGCGTCCTGCTCGCGGTGACCAACGATGCCTGGTACGGTCGCACCGGAGCCCCGCATCAGTTCCTGGCGATGACTGCCCTTCGCGCGGCCGAGAACGGACGCTGGGCGGTGCGCGCCGCCAACACGGGAATCTCGGCGATCATCGACGCCCGGGGTCGGGTGCGCGAGGCGACGTCACTCTTCGAGGAGGGACTCCTCGTGGCGGAGGTGCCCGTCGTCCGTTCCGGGCCCCTCACGTTCTATGCGAGGCATGGAGACGTCTTCGCCTGGGTCTGCCTGGGGCTCGTGGGGGGGCTCGTCGTGTGGGGAGCGGGACGGAGCTGGCTCGCCGAGAGGCGGGGCCGAGTGGCTCCGGGCGAGATCGAGCCCGAGCGCGGGGGCGCCCGTCGGGATGCCGGCGAGCCCGGAGCGGGCGGGGCCGCAGCCGGCGACGGGGAGCAGGACGGGAAGTAGAGGGGAGGAGCGGGACCATGAGTGCCGACCAGAATTCCGGAATCGACGTATCCGAGCTCGCCGAACGCCTGCGTCGCCTGCGAACGCGCTTCGACGGGTTCCGGGGGCGTCTTTGACGTAGCGGGTCTCCGTGCGCAGCTCGAGGAGCTCGAGCTCCAGATGGCCCGTCCCGGCCTCTGGGACGATCCCGAGGCCGCCCAGAACGTGGGGCGCAGGAAGAACGCGGTCGAGCGCGAGCTGGAGCTCCACGACCGCATCGAGAGCTCGCTCGACGATGCGGAGGCGCTCCTCGAGCTGGCCGAGGAGGCGGGCGACGCGGATGCGCTGCGCGAGGTCGGCCAGAGATGCGAGGAGGTCGACCGCACCCTCGAGTCCGCCGAGCTCCAACAGCTGCTCGGAGGGGAGTACGATGCCGCCAACGCGCTGCTCTCGATCAACTCGGGAGCCGGCGGGACGGACGCCTCGGACTGGGCCGAGATGCTGCTTCGGATGTATCTCCGATGGGCCGAGAGGCACGACTACAAGACGGAGATCCTGGACATCCAGGAGGCCGAGGAGGCGGGCATCCGGAGCGTGACGCTGCGTGTCGAGGGCGAGTATGCCTACGGCTACCTGAATACGGAGCAGGGGGTGCACCGACTCGTTCGCATCTCGCCCTTCGACTCCGCCGCGCGCCGGCACACGGCCTTCGCCAGCGTGACGGCGGTTCCCGAGATCGACGAGTCGATCGACGTCGAGGTGGACGAGAACGACCTGCGGGTGGATACCTACCGCGCGAGCGGCGCCGGCGGCCAGCACGTGAACAAGACCGACTCGGCGGTGCGCCTCACCCATCTCCCGACCGGGATCGTCGTGCAGTGCCAGAACGAGCGCTCCCAGCACAAGAACAAGGCGATGGCGATGAAGATGCTGCGAGCCCAGCTCTTCGAGCGGGAGCGACTCGAGCAGCAGGAGAGGCTGGATCAGCTGACGGGCGAGAAGCGAGACGTCCGTTTCGGGAGTCAGATCCGCTCCTACACGCTGCATCCGCAGCAGCGGGCAAAGGACCATCGGACGGATTTCGAGATCGGGAACGTGGAGGCGGTGCTCGAGGGCGACATCGATCCCTTCATTCGAGCCACGCTGCTCGCCCAGGGCGACTCGCTGAAGGCGAGTGGCGGGCGGGATTGAGAGGGAATTTCCGAGGCCCATGGATCTCCTGCGCAATCTCGAACAGGCCCTGAATGCGATCGGGGGCAGCGTCGCCGTCGCCTTCATCATCGCGCTGGCCGCCGGCATCCTGGTGATGACGCTGGTCTATCTGGCGTCGGCCCTGCTGGTCCTCGATCGCTTCGCGCGCGTCGCCCGGGGTGGCCTGCGCATCGGGTCCGCCGCGGTGGTCGTCTCGGCGCTCG
>CAYXLY010000204.1:0-8058 GCA_964466005.1 uncultured Spirochaetaceae bacterium
CGAAGGTGCAGGATGTCGCCGTCTTCGGCGTACCGAACCCCGACTTCGGCGAGGAGGTGAAGGCCGTGGTCCAGCCGACCGACATGGAGCAGGCGGGAGAGGCGCTCGAGCGCGAGCTCATCGCCTATTGTCGGGAGCATCTGGCCGACGTGAAATGTCCCCGCTCGATCGACTTCCGGGAAGAGCTGCCGCGGCATCCGACGGGCAAGCTCTACAAGAGGCTGCTCAAGGACGAGTACTGGAAGGGCCACGACACGCGATTGCTCTGAGGTCGCCTTCCGGAGCTCCGGGAGGGAGGAGAAGGGAAGGAGGAGCCATGCCCGACGTCGGCGCGTCCGTTCGGTACGAGGAGCGGGACACGATCGCCCTGCTCACGATCTCGCGACCGGAGAAGCTGAACACGCTGACCGAGAGCGTGGTCCAGGAGGTCGCGGACGGCATCGACGCCGCCACCCGATCCCGGGAGGTCCGCTCCGTCGTCCTGCGAGGCGAGGGCCGCGTCTTCACCGCGGGCTACGACCTGACGGCGATGGACGAGGCGGGCTGGGGCAACCCGTACGACGCCCCCGGGCCGGAGCCGCGCGAGGGGGCCTGGGACCCGGTCCGCGACCTGAGCTTCATGGGTCACAACCGGGACCGGTTCATGAAGATCTGGCATTGCCCGAAGCCCGTGCTCGGAGAGATCCACGGCTTCGCGGTCGGCGGCGCGACGGACCTGGTGCTCTGCTGCGATCAGCTCTTCATGGCCGACGACGCCTTCATCGGCTACGCGCCGTCGCGCATCTTCGGTACGCCGACGACCATGCTCTGGGTCTATCGACTCGGTCTCGAGCACGCCAAGCAATTCCTCCTGAGCGGACAGGCCATCGACGCCGCGACGGCCTTCCGGATCGGACTCGTCTCGGCCGTTCATCCGGCCTCGGAGCTCTCGGCTCGGGTCGAGGAGCATGCCCGCCGTTTCCGACACATCCCGGCCAACCAGCTCGCGCTGAACAAGCTCCTCATCAACCAGGCCTTCGAGAACATGGGACTACGGACGACCCAGCTGCTCGGGACCCTCTTCGACGGGATCACTCGTCATACGGAGGAAGCCTATCGATGGGTGGAGTCGTTCGAAGAGAAGGGCTTCCGGGAGGTGATCCGCGAACGCGACGAGCCCTGGGGCGACTACGGTGAACGTCCGAGACCGGCATCGGCGCGGGATGAGGGGGACGATTGACGCGCGAGAGGAAGCCAGAGCGCGAGCGAGGGAGCCGACTGCCTCAGAGCGGATCGGCATCGACCTTCGCGGTCTGCCGGCTTCGTTCGGCTCTTCTGACGATCTCCTCCCGGACCGCCCTGAGACAGTCCGGAACGACCGACCTCGCCACCGCCCGGCGCACGAAGCCGGGAAGGGGCACGCCCGCCTCGAGGAGTGAATGGAAGCGGATGAGGGTTCTGCGACCCCCGAGATCGGTGAGCTCGAAGCGCGCCTCGAGCCGATCGAGATCACCGGGCCGACTCCGGTCGAGATCGAAGTGGATCCATCGTCTCTCGGGATCGAGCTCTCCCCGCACCGTGTAGTCGAAGCGCTTCCAGAGGATCTTCATCCGCTGCCGCAGGGAGAGCCCGGCCCCGCCCCGCCGAACGGCGATCTCCTCCACGTGCGGGACGATCCGGGGCCAGTCTCGGAAATCGGTCAGGACCTCCCAGGCATGTCCCACGCCTGCCTCGACCAACACGGCTCCCTGCGCCTCGTCGCGCGCCTCCGCCATCTCGAAGACCACCCTGCCCTCTTCGAGACGCGCCCAGTCGGCCCGGGAGAACGAGGCGTCCACGACCGTCGCGGCGCTCGCGGGCTCGCAATCCTCGATCGAGGCCAGACAGTCGGCCGCGGCGGAGGCGGCGGGCAGATGGATGCCGACGACGAGTCGGATGATCAGCAAGAAGCTGGAAGGACGGCACTGGATCGCTCTCGGACGGGGGGCG
This sequence comes from uncultured Spirochaetaceae bacterium, assembly GCA_964466005.1. GTDB lineage: Bacteria > Myxococcota_A > UBA9160 > UBA9160 > UBA4427 > UBA4427. The sequence continues at coordinate 1,969 of CAYXLY010000204.1, forward strand.
AGGGTCATGAGGCTTCCTCCGGTCTGGACGGGACGGCTCGAATCGAGCGATCCCGGTCTCTCTCTCCCAGAAGCGAGGGAAGGGCCGGAAGCAGGCAGGTCTCAGGCAATCAATCGGTTCCGACATCGCACGGATCCGGATGCGAACGTTCACTCGATCCGGCTCGAGGGGGCCTTCGGAGCCATCGCCGCGGCTTGCATCCAGGAGACGTCGCTCTATCGTGGAGAGCCATTCGCTCGGGCGTGGAGAGCCATCCGCGGCGGGGTTGAGAGCCCTCAGCGTCGAGGTTGAGAGCCCTCAGCGTCGGCGGAGAGCCATCCGCGGCGAGGTGGAGACCCATCCGCGTCTGCGCGAGGGATCAGAGGGGTCGGGAGCGGCGCGAGGTCCAGGGCCTCGCCGCCTCGCGGATCCGTCCGGCCGCGCGTGCTCTCCAGGCAGCGATCCGAGAACCCAGAACAGCGAGGTCTTCATGTCCCAGCTCTCCCGGTCCCAGACCGCCTGGAACGCGTTCGCCGACTCCCTCAAGCGCATCGGAGAGAAGATCGTCGCCCCGACCGGCGCGCGCGGCGCCCGCGAGCGGGCCGAGGGCTATCGCTATCTTCTGCGCCTCGTCTCGGCCGCGCAGGATCTGGAGATGGAGGCGGATCGCCGCTTTCCCGAGCTCCGACGGATGATGACGCCGATCCGGAAGTTCAAGGGCGACGGCACGGACACGCTCTATCGGGAGGCGAAGCTCGACGAGAGCCTCGTCTACTCGCTCTCCCTCCGTCGCGGCGACGACCTCTTCTTCTCGGCGACCGTCTACGCCTACGACGAGTCGGATGCCTACTACATCGTCGACCACCTGATCGACGAGGACATCGAGTGGGAGAACGTGTTCGGCGAGCGGATCGCCCACATCGTGATGAGCGAGAAGCGGCCCGAGGGCGCCCGGAACTGGATCCGGCTCGCCGGGGCCCGCCCGATCCTCTTCACGCGGGAGTACTTCGAGGGCTTCGTCCACGGAGTGGACGAGGGCCGCTTCCGCTCGGCCGCCATGTCGATCGACTGCCTGAGCGACCCGCCTCCGCCCGCGCCCTGGGACGAAGGCGAGCTCGAGGCGGGTCTGGAGCGGGTCACGCGCTTCATCGAGGATGCGACCGACGTCTCGCTCGGGCTCTCCATCTTCATCGGACTGAATCGCATCGAGTACCAGGGGGCCGGAGAGGGCGGGACCAGCGCCCGCAAGGGCAGCATGACCCGGATCGAGGAGGGAGAGCTCGTGCTCGACGAGGCCTCCTCCGAGGAGTACACGCCCGAAGAGCTCGCGGCGATGATCGACCCCCGGCTGATCAAGAACAACCTGCCCGGCCCCGGCATCCAGTACATCGGCGGCAGCTTCGTGCTCGCTCCGGACGAGGTGATCGTCGTGAAGGGCGTCGACGTCCCCTGTCGATACTGGAACCTCCAGATCCTCACCCGCTACCTCGAGAGCGGGGATTACCGACACCACAAGGTGGGCATCAGCAATCGCGAGGTGGTGAAGGACGCGGACGGCGCCTTCCGGATCCATGCCGCGGCCGAAGATCCCGGCACCCGGAACTGGATCAGCACCCAGGGCTACCGGAATGGCCAGATCCTGATCCGCACCCTGCTCGCGGATCCCCCGATGGAGGCGACCTTCGAGGTCATCAAGCTCGCCGACATCCCGGCGAGCGACATGCGGAGCGGGGAGGCCGAGGCGGAAGAAGGCTAACGCGGACCGCGCGTGGGCCGGAAGAGCGGGAGCGTGATCTCCTCGGACATCTTCCGGAAGACCACCTCGACGGGCATCCCGATCTCGATCTCCTCGGGCTCGCAGTCGATCAGGTTCGAGAGCATGAGCCAGCCCTCCTCGAGCTCGACCACGACGACCGCATAGGGCGCCTCGAAGACGGGCTGCTGGGGCCGATGCACGACCGTGTGGCTGTAGAGCGTCCCCCGTCCCGAGCTGTCCACCCAGTCGAGTCCCTCGCCCAGGCATTCCGTGCAGCAGGGCTGCGGAATGAAGACGTACGCTCCGCAGTCCCGGCAGCGTTGGACACGCAGCACACCCTCGCGACAGCCCTGCCAGTGGGGTCGGGAGATCGGCGTCGGGACCGGCAAGGGGATCCCTCGTCGCGGGCCTCTCAGGCTCTCTCCCGTCATGAAGGCTCCTTGCCGAGCAGCATCACGTCGCAGAAGAGCGCACCGGACCCTCCACAGCTCGCGATCGCGACCCGCGCGTCGGGGACGGTCAGGGGGGCCGGAAGCTCGCCGCGCAGCTGCTTCACGGCGTTGATCGGCTTCTGCAGCATCTGCACCACGCCCGCGTGGCTGTACGAGAGGAGCCCTCCATTCGTCGCGACCGGCAGCTCGCCGTCGATCCGGATCCGCCCGTCCGACACGAAGTCCCCACCCTCTCCTTCCCCGCAGAATCCGAAGGCCTCGAGCTGTCGGATCACCTCGAAGGAGAAGGGGTCGTAGAGCTCGGCCACGTCGACGTCCGCCACGCCCAGCCCGCACTGCTCGAAGGCGAGCCCGGCCGCGCGGCGCCCGACCCAGCCATGCCGATCCCAGACGGGGGCGGTCACATAGGACATCCCCTGCCGATCGAGGGCCCCACCGAGCACGTGGATCGGCTCGACGTCGCGATCCCGCGCCCTCTCTTCGGTCGTGAGCAGGATCCCCGCTCCGCCCTCCGAGGTGATGCAGCAATCGAGCAGATGGAAGGGATCGGCGATCATGCGCGAGGCGACGACGTCCTCGGGAGTCACCTCCCGTCCCGACATCACGGCATCGGGATTCCGCGCGCCATTCATCCGGATCGCCGCGGCGACCTCGGAGAGAGCCTCACGCTTGGTTCCGTAGACGTGCATGTGCCGTCGGGCCATCAGCGCGAACTCGGCGGCGGTGTAGAGACCCCAGCACTCGACGAACTCGCTCTCGGGCCGGGTCCAGGAGACGGTCGAGGCGCGATCCGTGTACTCGCCGCATTGAGCCGTCGCGACCAGCGCCGTATGGCATTGGCCCGTCGCGATGGCCGCGGCCGCCTCGAGGACCGCCTCGACACCCGGATGCGCCGTACCCGTCCAGACGGGACGTCCCCCGAACCACTGAGCCACCGCGCGCGGGTTCAGCGAGGAGACCCAGGTCGAGACGTTGAGTCCGTCGACGGCCGACGCAGGGATCCCGGCCGAGTCGAGCGTGCCGCGGATGGCGTCGAGCACCAGCTCCAGCTCGGTCGTGTCCGGCAGCCGCCGGGCCTGCCTCGTATCGTAGGCGCCCACGACGGCGACGCCCCGATAGGGACTCTTCACGGCGCGAGGTCCAGCCGCTCGATCTCCGAGAGCTCGTGGGTCGCCGCGACCAGGAAGCACTCCTCGCAGCCCGCGGCGCGCATGTCGTCGAGACCTGCGCGAACGGCCTCCGGCGAGCTCCGGGTCATCCGGCTCGCCGCCGCCCGCGCGCCCCGCTCTCCCGCGATCTCGAGATACCTGTAGACGTAGTCCGCGAGCTTCGTCTCGGCCTCGTCGGCGAGGCTGTACCAGAAGCCACCGGCCAGGTAGGGCGGCGTGTCGCGCCCCGCCTCCTTCCAGGCGTCTCTCGCCATGCTGAGCATGGCCTCCATCTCGGAGCGGTCTCCGTTCATCGAGAAGGCGTAGATGCCGTCGGCCCACTCCGCCGCGCGCCGGATCGCCTTGGGTCCCATCGCACCGATGAGGATCGGCGGGCCTCCGGGCTGGACCGGCCGCGGTCCGACCGGATCGATTCCCTCGGCCGGCGGCTCACCGGCCCAGACCCGGCGCATCGTCGCGACCTGCTCGTCCATCCGTGCATGTCGCCGGGCGAAGGAGGCGCCGACCGCCTCGTAGTCCTTCGGCCTGCCTCCGACCCCGACGGTCACCGTCACCCGGCCCTCCGAGATCACGTCGAGCGTCGCGATCTCCTTGGCCGCCCAGACCGCGGAGTGCATCGGCAGCACGTAGAGCGAGGGCACGATCCGGACGCGCTCCGTCCAGGCCGCCGCCGCGGCGAGCACCGTTCTCATCTCGACCGTCGGTCCGGTGATGCGCTCGCCGCAAGACAGGCTCTCGAAGGGTCCTTCGTCCGCGAGCCGACACCAGTCTCGCAGGACGGACCGGTCGAGCGCGGTCTTCATGTAGGGAAGGCAGAGGCTGATCTTCATCGCTCGAGACTCCGTGACCGCATGGGCTCCGACCGCATGACTCCGTGACCCCGTGCCCGTGACCTCATGCCTCGTGTCCGTCACCTCACGATCCGTCACCTCACGAGAGGGGGACGCCGATCCGGGAGTGCGGCAGCGATCCACTGTAGCCGACGGCGACCGCTCTTCGATCCCCGTCCTCAGTCGCCGCCCAGTCGATCGGCCGCCCGAGCGAGGAGTCCGGCGGCAGCGGACGAGAGCTCGATGGAGCCCGCCGCAGCACGCCCTTCCGGGCTCATCTTGCGCAGGCTCTTCGCGAGGATCTCGACCACCTTGTCCTCGCTGTGACGGCGCGCGAAATCCTCGAGCTGCGTCTCGACGAAGACCAGGCAGAGGACGTCCTCGAGATGCTGGACCTCGGAATCCCGACCCAGCCCCTGCTTGCGGATCAACGCCTGGACCCGCTCGATCTCCTCGGACTCGAACCCGCAAGCTTCGAGGATCGCGCCGGTCTCTTCCGCATGTCGCCTCTGGAGCTCTCGGCGCCAGGCATGATAGCCGGCACGGCCCTCGGGATACTCGGAGCGGGGAAGCTGCCAGCGACGCAGATGATGGGCGCGCACCGCGAGCCGCAGCAGCTCGCCGGCCTGCGGGTCGAGCCGGCGCAGCCAGGCACTGGCCCGCTCGGCGTGAAGCTGCTCCCTCGGCAGGCTCCGCCCGGCGTGGTCGACGCGAATCGGGTCTTCGGCGTGGACCGCGTCGATCGCCCCGATCGCCCGCTCGAAGCGGCCCGGCCCGTCGTCTGAGGTCTCCATCTCTGCGAGGCTAGCAATCCGTCGTAGGCCGCCGCCGTCGGGCCCAGGCGCCCGCGGCGGGTCCGGATCCAGACCGCGGGGCCCTCGCTGCGCGCGAGGAGTATCCTGCGCCCGCGATTTCGATCGACCCCGTCGACAGGAGCGGACTCCCATGGACGATCCGGAGAGCTTCGAGACCTTCCATCTCGAGGACTACGAGCCCGGCCTCACGATGTCCGGCGGCACCTATGCGGTCACGGAGGAGGAGATCCTCGAGTTCGGCCGCCGCTTCGATCCACAGCCCTTCCACACGGATCCCGCTCGCGCCGCCGACTCGGAGTTCGGGGGCCTCGTCGCGCCCGGCTGCCTGACCTTCTGCATCCGCAACGCGTTGCTCCATCAGCTGCCGGCCCGGCCGGCACTGATCGCCGGGCTGGGCGTCGAGAACCTCGAGCTGAGCCATCCCGTCCGGGCGGGCGACCGGCTCTCGCTCCGGTCGACCGTCCTGGACCGCAGGCGGTCCCGTTCGCGTCCCGACCGGGGAATCGTCCGGATCGAGTATCGGGTCGAGAACCAGGAGGGCCGCACGGTCCTCTCGATGCGCGCGTCGATGCTGGTGAAGGCGCGGAGTCCGGACTGATCAGCGGGAGCGCGCCGACGCCTCGTCTTCGGGCGCTCTCATCTCGAAGTCCGCGAACTCGAATCCGGGCGCGACCACGCAGCCGAGCAGCGCATAGCCGAAGGGTCCCGGGAGCGCCTCGGCCTCCTGCCAGGCGCTCGGCGGAACGACCGCCTGCAGCCGGGCCTCGCCCTCCTGTCCCAGGATGATCGACCGTGCGGGATCGAAGGCGGCCTCGGGGGTCTCGCCGATCCCGAGTCGGAGATCGTCTCCCTGGTGATGCAGCCAGAGCTCCTCGGAGCGGACGCGATGGAGCCGGGAGCGGGTCCCGGTCGGAAGCAGGAAGAGGATCGAGGTCATCGCGCGGCGATCGCCGGAGTAGCCAGGGGGCAGCGCCTCGGCGGGGAGCACGACCCCCGAGCGCCACGTCTCGCGGTACCAGCCTCCCTCCGGATGCGGTCCCAGCCCCAGCCGCTCCATCAGCGCCCGCATCTCTGCCGTGAGCGCCTCTC